>JBCCHM010000032.1:0-7664 GCA_039028755.1 Bacteroidota bacterium
GCTTGGTTTGGCAAAGGGTGGCTGTGGCCCCTTGTCATGTAGCTCGCAAACAGCCTTGGCAGTAGGTTTGGTTGGCTTCGTGCAGGGCGCTCCCCCAGCTTAAGGGCGGTTTCATGTGGACCGCAGGCACGTACCCATGCTGTGAAATAGTGTTGTGGATCTGAAAGGGTGGATTCCTGTGGAAGGCTTCCTCGACAGTGTGAACCACATTGTCGTAGACCAACGGCCATTGCGGCCGTCAGTAGCAGACTAGTGGTAGTTGTATTGTGTCGTGTAAGTAAAGGTGCCGTCCGCCTTTAGCGTACACGCTGCCAATGTGAATGCCGGTTTCGGAGCCCAAGGCACAAACACTTAGCAGTCTTGTGAATGCATGTCCTGCAGATAGGCTGTGGAGCCGGTGTGCCACGCACGCAGTTTCTGCACAGTGGCATCACTAGTGCACGCAATGTTCCTGCTCTCAGCGTTTACACCTGCTGCCACGCGGCGCTTGTGGTATTGCATGCTTTAATAGTATGGTCACATGTCCTTCAAATGTTACATTGGGACCAACCTGCATAGATTGCGACTATTTTCAGCAAGGTGCTGAGCTGCTTGGGAGACCAGGGCTGTGCCAGAGTATATTCAGTGCCATCCTTATCTCATACGTTGTGAGCACGGACATTCGGCGCAGCTCTCGGTGCATACTGCTGCCTTGTTGACGCCAAGTCAACTTTGCCCCAGATCCACCTGCATTGCAACCACCAGCCCAATGCTGCTTGACAGCTGCAATCATGCGTAGAACGGTCTGGCTTGCATGACGACGCGTACTATGCAAGCCTCCTGTAGCCGCTCCAGTAGCGTGTAGCCAACCCGTGTGCCTTCTCCACAACGCTCCAGAAGTGGAACCCTTGGACGCACTGCGCAAAGTAGTGGCACAGGCACCCACCACGGTGCTATGTTGCTACTAGGCCGCGGTGCCGGGGTGGTGCGCTTGCTTGGTTTAGCTTGCATTGCGGTACCCGTAGCTGGCGGGAAGTAGGTATCAGCGCAGGCCAGCTGGTAGTCATCACAGGGCTTTCTGGGTCAGGCAAGTCTTCCTTAGCATTTGATACCCTTTTTGCAGAGGGACAGCGTATGTATATAGAGAGCCTGAGTGCTTATGCTAGACAGTTTCTGGGTAGGATAGAAAAGCCAGCTGTAGACTCTATCAGGGGATTGGCTCCAGCCATCGCGATCGAACAAAAGGCTCCTCCAAAGAATCCACGATCAACGGTAGGTACTACCACAGAAATCTATGATTACCTCAAGCTACTCTACGCTAGGATCGGAGTTACTTACTCGCCTATCAGTGGCCAACAGGTCACTAAAGACAGTATCTCTGATGTAGTAGATTATGTCTACAGCCATGCTCAGAACACTAAGGTAATGATCCTCTGTCCCTTGAACCTTCCCAAAGGCCGTAGCCTAATCGAAACACTGAAGATAGAGCTAGGGAAAGGGTTTACGAGAGTCATACAAAACGACCAAGTGTTATTTATCGAAGACATTATCAAAGAACAGACTAAGGTAGCAGCACAACAGGAGATCTATGTATTGGTTGACCGCTTTGTAGTAGACAAGCAAGACCAGGATAACCAGTTTAGGCTAGCAGACTCCATACAAACTGCCTTCTTTGATGGAGCAGGTACTTGTCTTGTCGAGGTAGTAGGAAAGGGTATAAAAATGTTTTCTGATCGGTTTGAGCGCGATGGCATGGCCTTCGAAGTCCCTTCGGTCAATCTTTTTAGCTTTAACAACCCATATGGGGCTTGCAGAACTTGTGACGGGTTTGGTAAGGTATTGGGTATTGACGAAGATAAGGTCATTCCTAACAAGTCTCTTTCTATTTACGCAGGAGCTATTTTTCCCTGGCAGCGTGAGGCCATGCGGCCATGGCTTGACCCATTGTTGGAGTATAGCCATGATTGGGACTTCCCTATTCATAGACCTTATAAAGACTTAACACCAGCACAGCAGCAGCTGCTATGGATAGGTAATGGAGTTTTTAAAGGCCTGAACAATTTTTTTGATCACCTAGCAGCACGCGCACACAAGATTCAGTATAGGGTATTTTTGTCTCGTTATAGAGGGAAAAGAACCTGCCCTGATTGCCAGGGAACGAGGATTAGAAAAGATGCTGACTATGTCAAGATAGGTGGACAAGCCATTACTAAGCTTTTGTTGATGCCTATAGAACAGCTAGCTAAGTTTTTTGACCAGCTGACTCTTAGTAGCTATGAGCAGCAAATCGCAGCGAGGCTACTGTTAGAAATTAGGGGGCGGCTGAACTATCTGGATCAGATAGGATTGGGGTATTTGACGCTAAACCGGCTGACTGCTACGCTATCAGGGGGTGAGTACCAAAGGATCAGGCTAGCTACTGCATTGGGTAGCACCCTAGTCGGAACGATGTACATTTTAGATGAGCCTACGATCGGACTACATCCCAGCGATACGTGCAAGCTTACAGACATGCTAGTTTCTCTGAAACAGTTAGGCAATACCGTCATCGTGGTAGAGCATGAAGAAGCAGTGATGCAGGCGGCTGACCAACTTATTGACATAGGGCCTGAGGCAGGCTCAGGAGGCGGCCAACTAGTATTTCAAGGAGACTGGGATATGCTCCAGCAATTTAACCAGAGCCATACAGCACGCTACCTCAATGGCCTAGTAGGAATCCCCTTACCAGTACAAAGACGCGTAGGAAGGAATACACTCATAATCAAAGGAGCTAGAGAAAACAATCTACAAAACATCGACGTCAAGATTCCACTAGGCGTACTTACTGTAGTAACTGGGGTGAGTGGTTCAGGAAAAACTACCCTGGTAAAAAAGATCATTTACCCAGCTATTAGTAAACGACTAGGCCTATCTACGGATGCAATAGGCAAGTTTGATGGCTTAGCAGGTGATTATCAACAGATCAAGTATGTCGATTTTATAGACCAGCATCCCATTGGTAGGTCCTCTCGATCTAATCCCATCACGTATGTCAAGGCTTACGATACTATTCGGCAGTTATTTGTAGAGCAGCCCTTAGCTTGTCAAAGAGGCTATAAACCCAGGCACTTCTCTTTCAACACCGAAGGGGGTAGGTGCGAGGCCTGCCAAGGCGAAGGAGAGATCAAAATAGAGATGCAGTTTATGGCTGATATCTTTTTGACTTGTGAGAGCTGCCAAGGAAAACGCTTCAAAGAAGAGACGCTAGAAGTGAAATACAAAGATCGAGACATAGCCGCTGTACTAGATATGACGGTAGATGAGGCCTTGAGCTTCTTTAAAGAGCGCCCTACTATTCTCAGCAAGATCAAGCCATTACAGGAGGTAGGCCTAGGCTATATCCGACTAGGGCAGTCTTCTAATTCGCTGAGTGGTGGAGAAGCACAGCGCGTCAAGCTAGCTACCTACCTCAGCAAAGGTCAAAACCACCAGCATACATTGTTTATCTTTGATGAGCCTACCACTGGACTGCATATCCATGATATTAATAAATTGCTTAAATCTATTAACGCACTGATTGATGCAGGCAGTAGTGTATTGATCATTGAGCATAACATGGAAGTTATCAAGTGTGCTGACTGGATCATAGACCTAGGGCCAGAAGGAGGAGAAAGAGGGGGTAAAGTAGTCTTTAGCGGTACACCTGAACAAATGACTCAGCTAAAAAATAACCATACAGCAAGATTTCTTAGCAAGAAACTAACCAGCAGTCTAAAGTCATAGATATGAAGAAAGCCTTTAAGACTTCTAAAGCAAAGCGTTTCCCAACGCTACAACCTAAGCTCCTCACGATATTATTGATCGGTGCCATCATTGTAAGTGAAAGCCTGGGTTGCTTCTTTAGGATGCCAAGGGCAAGCCATGAGGCTATTCAAGTTTGCTTCACCCCAGGTGGACAATGTACCCTCCTTGTAGAGGAAGCCCTTGCAGCAGCCCAAAATTCTGTCCTTGTACAAGCCTATTATCTTACATCAGATGCTATTGTAAACGCCCTAATTGCCGCCCACAATAGAGGAGTATCTGTCAAAATCCTAGTGGATCGCTCACAGCTTAAAGCTAGGGCATCTAAAGTACGCCCCTTTTTAGAAGAGGGTATTTCCATATCTATCGATGCGGTACCAGGCATTGCCCATAACAAAGTGATGATTATCGACGACAAGTGTGTGATTACTGGATCGTTTAACTGGACCGATGCTGCAGAAAATAGAAATGCAGAAAATCTACTATTCATTAGAGATCAAGGTATCAGCAGAGTTTATAGAGACAACTGGGAGGAACGTGCTGAGAAGGCTCAGGTGATCGAGCTATCAGATATTGAAAACGCCGCTGAGTAGGCAGTCACTAGAACAAATAGGGCAAAAATGTGTAAAATGTACACTATTAAACATAGCTCATATAATCGACATTAATTCTGATACTCAGACTAGCTTACAGGGTTATGCTAACCCTAACCACCACACCATGGAACTAGACACTGTAATAATATCGATTTTAGGGAGCTTAGGTTTAGTAAGTATCTGTCCTAGATTAGCTTGGATAACTTCCTACAAAGACTCAGTGGGCTTAATACAGCCACCACACCAGGAGTAGCCCAGCCCCTATGCATGTCCACAAAAGGTAGCGTTGTAAATTACCATTTTGTACATGACCATAGAGCCTGCCAAGCCATCGAAACACTGAGACAGCTAGGCATATCGTACCACCTACCAGCTTGCTATCTAGCCAGGCTATTATATTTCCTATGACCACATAGCTGATTGCTAGACAGTTTATGGCGCCATGCACTAGCTTTTGTTCTAGCCTAGCTACTAGCTTACTCAAGCTCAACAGCTTCCTAGCCACTAGGCTAGTGATAGCCGCTAAGTACCAACCATGCAAGGAAAGGTGAGCCAGACTTTGGAAGCGTTTATGCAGCCTAGTAGTAGCTAGATACAAGCTTATGACTAGGACAAGCATACCTATAAGTAGTATGGCTATAGAGATGCTAGCAGCTGCATGTTGTATAGACTGCGACATGGCCAGCGATAGGGTTGTAGGAGAACCTGCTACAGCAGTCTCGAGGCGCTGCAATAGCCAATTATGATTGAAATTGAATGACAGCGGATTGTGATACAAGCCCAAAGAGCATAAGGCTAGGGCCATGATGCTTAGCTGCATGAGTAGCGGTAAAGTACTGCGAGGTAGCCTGGTCAGGCCTATTGCTGGCCGGCACCGCCACTGAGGGGCACGCATAAAGATCAGAAAACATGACCTGCCTATATAGATTACTGTTAGTAGGGATGTAGCAAATCCTAAGATAGGTACTACGTAGCTTAGATAATGGCTATTCTGAGCGTGCTCCATAGCCCAGCTTAGTGTATGAGCTAGAATAGCCTCTTTGGATACAAAGCCTGAGAAGCCAGGCATGCCTACTAGTGCTAGTGACGCTATTAAGTAAGCTCCAAAAATCCAAGGTATAGCTTGGCCTAATCCCCCCATATTTCGCATAGTTTGTGTAGCTGCCCCTACAATTCCTTGTTGGCCTAGGTAGTATGAGACAGCTCCAGCACAGAGAAACAAACAAGCCTTAAAGAAGGCATGCATTACTAGATGGAATAGTCCAGCACCAGCAGCTTGTATACCTATAGCCATCATTACATAGCCTAGCTGTGAGATAGTAGAATACGCCAGCATACGCTTGATATGCTGTTGTGCTAGTGCAGCATATGCCCCCATAAAGGCTGTCATGCTTCCTACAAGCGCTACAATAGTAAGTAGTTCAGCACTTAGTATAAGAGTAGCTCTAGCTAACAGGTATACCCCAGCGCTCACCAGAGTAGCAGCATGGAGTAGGGCAGAGGCAGGCGTAGGTGCTGTCATAGCCCTAGGAAGCCAACTAAAAAAAGGAAGCTGTGCTGACTTAGTAAACACTCCAGCCAAAAGGCAAAGCCCTGCCACCGTTAGCCGGCTATTCGAGTAGTGTATAGCTGGCGTTACACTAGGAAGCATAACTAAGCTCAAGCTACCCAGCTCACTACCTATCAGGAGTAAACCTACTAGGAACAAAACACTACCTGGCTTATTAGTTAGCCAGGCCGTAGTGCTAGCCTGGGCAGCCTCCACTTGCTGGTACCAAAATCCAATCAATAGATAGGATGCACAACCCACTAGTTCCCAACCCACAAAAATGCCTAGTAAGCTATCTGCTACTACTAGCCATAGCATAACGCCTACAAAAAAGCTTAGGAACGTAAAGTAACGTTGGATACCTGGGTCTCTTTTTAGGTAAGGGATGGAGTAAAGATAGACTACGAAGCTAATCAAGCTAACTAAGCATAGCATCGTGGCTGCCACGAAGTCTACGTAGATTCCTAGCGGAAATACCCAGGGTAAAGGCTCAGCTTGAGTCCTAAACCAAGTTAAGCAGCTATGAAAGAATGCACCATTATAAGTAGCTACTAGGCTACAGCTACATAAACCAAAAGTAAGAAGCATCAGTAAGGCTGCAACCCAGCTGAGGTTACGACTCCTAGGACCTAATCCTAGTAGAATAGCAGCTAGCAAAGGTAGGAGTAGTGCTATAAGCACTAGTCTGGTTACAAGGTCAGGCAGTATCCGTAAGAAATGTTCTAGCAAGGCAGCATAAGCAGTTAGGTTAGCCCTAGAATACGTAGCCGGCATCTTCCTTCGCAAGGATAAAATTTCTATCCGTGTAAGGTAGGCTAAAGGAGAGCAATTATACTAGTCGCTCCTTTTATAGACTAGTAATATTTACAAGAAAAACCGTAGTACCCTACTAATCCTTGCAAAAATAGTATTATGTATGCTCGCTTTGATTGCTTGAAACCTACTCTTAAGCAAACGATTAACCCCCAACCATCCGCTCCTCATCTGCCTCACAATAGCCCGTCCAAAGCCTAGAAGACAAGTTTATGCACCGCTATGCTCACACGGGCGTAGCTATAATTGGAGAAAAATGATGACCATAATACTCCTACAACGTATCTACAACCTAAGTGATGAACGCGTAGTGGCATTGTGGCCAGAAAATCCTTATTTTCAATCTGGCGAAGCCTCCTTGCACTGAGAGCAGCCTGTGCTGCTAGTGACTTGGTTCACTTTTGCACAGCGAGCCGGGGCGCAGCTAAGGCAAAGTTAGCGGTATGTGGTGCAGAAGCTCTGCTATGCCCATCTATCTAGGCATGTTAAAAAGGCAAGTAAAGCCTTGAAGCGGCTCAGGACGCTAGCCGGTCGTCAAGTCAGGGACTTATCCAGGAATCTGGAGCGAGTAGGACAATTAGGAGTATATGAAAAGCCTCTCAGGTTGATGGCACGTATTGTCAAGCAAGGGAGGAAGTCGAAAGAGAAGGTTTATAGTCTAAGCTTGCCAGAGGAGAGTTGTATAGGCAAGGGGAAGGTTGATAAGCGGAAGCAGTATGAGCTTAGCTCTAAAGTCTCTCTAGCGACCTTGCCAGGCAGTCAAGTGGTTTTCGGAGTTGAGCATTTTACTAATGAGCCCCACGATAGTAAGATATTGTCTATGGCGCTGGCTTTGCTAGGCAGGCAGTTTGGAAGGAATTTAGTCGCGTGCTAGTAGATCGAGGCTATAGGGTTTAGGGGAAGGTTGGAGATAGTGAGTTAAGCTTAGCGGTCAGGTGTACAGGCAA
>JBCCHM010000033.1:0-7239 GCA_039028755.1 Bacteroidota bacterium
ACTTGCTTTTAGACGAGTATGTGGCGGGGATGGTTTTGACAGGTACGGAGATCAAGTCTATCAGGGCAGGCAAGGTGAGTCTCCAAGAATCTTATTGTTATTTTGCTCGGGGCGAACTTTGGGTCAAAGGCATGCATATTGCTGCTTATGAGCAGGGCAACATCTATAACCATGTCGAAAATAGGGAGAGAAAGCTGCTTTTGAATAAAAAAGAGCTCAACAAGCTCATGAGAAATAAAGAGAAAGGACTCACCATCATACCTATTCAGCTCTTCATCAATGAGCGTGGACTCGCTAAGTTGCAGATTGCTTTGGCTAAAGGGAAAAAGCTGTATGATAAACGCCAGCATATCAAAGAAAGAGACTTACAAAGGGCTATGAATCGCAGTCAGGACTAAGTCTTATACCGAAAAGGTAGCCACAAACGTGTAGCGCGCCCATAGATTACAAATACCCAGTAGGAGCTTTTTGCTACCTTAGCAAGGTACTCGATTGTGCTAGCTTACCTCCAGTCTATGTCCATACAAGCTTACGTCTCGCTAAAGTCTTTAAATACCTTTGGCGTAAAGGCTCAGGCGCGCTACTATAGCTGTATTAAAGATACTGCAACCCTGCGGGGGCTATTGCTGCAAGAGAAACTAAAAATTTTGCCTAAGCTAGTCGTAGGAAGCGGAAGTAATATACTGTTTGTCGGGAATTTTGGGGGCTGGGTGATACAAATGGCTATAGGCGGTATAGAGAAGCTCCAGGAAGGTGAAGCTGCTATTTGGCTCAAGGTAGGTGCAGGTGTTAGCTGGCATACATTGGTACTATATTGTGTGGAGCAAGGCTATGGAGGTATTGAAAATCTATCCTTAATTCCAGGAACGGTAGGGGCAGCCCCTATTCAAAATATTGGTGCTTATGGGGTAGAGCTAAGCGAAGTATTTGAGTCATTAGAAGCCATGGAGGTTAATACAGGGGTGGTAAAAACGTTTAGCAAGCAAGCTTGTGCTTTTGGCTATAGAGATAGTATCTTTAAGAATACCCTCAGAGGGCGATACATCATCCTTAATGTCACCTTGCGCCTACAAAAGCAGCCTACCTTCCGCACAGCATATGGAAGTATCCGAGAAACCTTGGCAGCCATGCAGGTACGCACTTTATCTATCAAAGCCATCAGCGCTGCAGTCATTCATATCCGCCAAAGCAAACTTCCTGACCCTGCTAAGCTAGGCAATGCTGGGAGCTTCTTTAGAAACCCTATGATAAATAGGGCTTATTTTGAGCAGTTAAAAAGTAAATACCCGATCCTACCAGGTTATGCCTTGGAACACGACCAGGTAAAACTACCTGCGGCTTGGCTCATTGAACAATGCGGCTGGAGAGGCTATAGAAGAGGACCAGCAGGGGTGCATAGTCTCCAAGCCCTGGTTTTGGTTAACTATGGTGGAGCAACGGGGCAAGCTATATACCAGCTTGCTCAGGACATACAGCAGTCAGTAAAAGAGCGTTTTAATATCGAGCTCATTCCTGAAGTTAGCTTGGTAATGTGACGTTGGCATTATGGGGTATGATAAGTAAAAAGCTAGCTGCCTGGTCCACGTTGAAGAGGCTAGGATTAGTAGTAAACCTATCGTGCTCTTTTCAATATATATGCGTTAATGTCAATTTAATTGTATATTTTAGAACAATTTTATTTAAAATATGTTCTAACATGTACGTTATATAAACACAAATTTACAGCCATTATAGCTACTTCTAGCTGCACAAATTTTGTCTATGAGCTTATGTACGCTTTAGACCTTGACCTCCATACCGTGTTGGCTTCTGCTATTTGTAATCGATACCCAATTATACTTGAGATCGAACAAGCAATGACTTCCTTTTCTATATAATTGCACCGTCATAGTATACTAAAGTCTACGCTTCAGGGCGAGGGATTTAACCTAACTAGTTTACAGACAGCAATACCTTCATCTTTATCAAAATTTAGATCGTATCTTTAGCGATAGATATAAAGTATCTCAGGATCAAGCTCTAGCAAACTGCAGCGAAAGTAGTTTTAGGTATAATTCCCCTCACTATCAACAGATGAATATTCAAAAGCATCTTTACATCTTACTAAGACATGGTAGTCGTTCCATGGTGCTCTTTATGCTTTTCTTTTGTTATAACCAAACATGGGCAGCAGAGACAAAGCAAGGTGAGGACTTTATCATGCATCACATCAGTGATGCACATGAATGGCATTTGGCAACTATTGGTAAAGTCCACATCACCCTGCCACTGCCTATCATCATTTATAGTAAAGACCGTGGCATAGAAATTTTTTCTTCTAGTCGTTTTTTAGATGAGCATCACCATCAAGTACCTTATAGAGGCTATAGGCTAAATGAGCATGGCAAGCTCATAGCTCTAGCTGGAGATCGTGTGTTCTATGACTTATCTGTCACGAAGAATGTAGCCTCCATGCTTACTAGTGTACTGATTATGCTAAGCGTAGTACTGGTTGCTGCTAGGCGCTATAGGGATAAGCCACAGGCAACGCCGCGAGGTTTTTGGGCGTTCCTAGAGTTGGTAATATGCTTTGTCAAGGATGAAATAGCAATCCCTAATATTGGGCATAAGAATTATAGCCGTTTTATGCCTTATCTGCTTAGTGTATTCTTCTTTATTTGGCTCAATAACTTGATGGGGCTGCTGCCAGGAGCCGCTAATGTAACAGGGAACATCTCCGTTACTTTAGTACTAGCATTGTTTACCTTTGTGCTCACTATTATTAATGGCAACAAACATTATTGGATGCATGTATTTAATCCACCTGGCGTGCCTAAATGGCTCGTACCTATTATGATTCCTGTCGAGTTTTTGGGATTGCTTACCAAGCCCTTCTCACTTATGATCAGGCTATTTGCTAATATTACGGCAGGCCATATCATACTATTGAGTATAATAAGCCTTATATTTATCTTTCAAACTGAGCTTGTAGGTTTTATCAGCGTACCTTTTGGAGCCTTTATGCTTTTGCTCAAGCTGCTCGTTGCCTTCCTGCAAGCTTATGTCTTTACGCTTTTATCCGCCATATACTTTGGAATAGCTACGGAAGATCATGAATAATCTGCAACAGATTGCTTAACTATTCAACTTGTATAATTCAAAATTTAAACACTTATGCTAAGTATGTTATTACTACTCGATACAAGTTTAGCGCTCATGGGTGCTGGCATTGGTGCCGGTATAGTCGCCATAGGTGCTGGGCTTGGGATTGGCAAGATAGGTAGCGCTGCGATGGAGTCCATTGCTAGGCAGCCAGAAGCCAGTGGGAAGATACAGACAGCCATGATTATCGCTGCTGCCTTGATCGAAGGTGTAGCACTCTTTGGTGTCCTAGTATGTCTACTCATCGCTACTAAGTAGTATATTCTAGCAATACCCAATACTACAGCGGAAGTACAGTAGAACAGACTCTGAGAGCAAATTTGGCACAAAATCATGACATGCTATGAATCTGATTACTCCTGACTTTGGGCTTATTTTTTGGCAGACCATTACGTTGTTAGTTGTGCTGATTGTCTTAGGTAAGTTTGCCTGGAAACCGATCCTACACACTATCAAGGAGCGTGAGCGTAGCGTTGAAGAAGCCCTGGAGGCAGCAGCAGCAGCAAGAGAACTAGTAGCCCAGGTACAAGTAGATCAAGAGCGACTGCTAGTAAAGACGAACATAGAGCGGGAAAAAATCATTGCAGAGGCAGTAGCTACTAAAAATACTATACTAGAGGAGTCTAAGGCAGCAGCTGAACGATTAAGTCAGGAGCTATTAGAACAAGCTAGAGTAGTGATAAAAGAAGAGAAAGAGGCAGCTTTTGCAACTTTAAAAAGTGAAGTAGTTACCCTGTCTGTACAAATAGCTGAGCAGCTGCTAGAGCAAGAGCTAAAGCCTGAGAGTAAGCATGAAGAGCTAGTAAGTAGGCTTATGCAAAAGGCATACCCCAGTTGAGGTATCCTGGAGTGATGCGCTAAGCTTTACAGTATTTTCCAACTAAGGATTACATGTCAACCTTTAGAGTAGCGTCTATATACGCTAAGTCCTTACTACAACAGGCCGTAGAAGAAGGAGCGCTGGATAATATACATACAGATATGCTGCTGCTTGAACAGGTTTGTACTGATAACACAGCACTGCTAAAAACGCTGCAGAGTCCTGTAGTTAGTCATGATAAAAAGCTAGCCATCCTACATAGGCTTTTAAAAGGTAGAGTAAGTAGCTTGCTGCTCAGCTTCCTGAATATGATCAGCCAAAATAGGCGAACAGCTATAATATCCGATATTATGCAGTCCTTCCTAAGGCAATATAACAGCTATAAAGGCATCAGAACTGCTAGCGTAACTACTACTTTTCAGCTATCTGAAGATCTCATCAGCCGCTTCAAGGCGCTTGTAAAGTCGATAATGCCCTGCAAAGAAGTAGCACTAACCCAACATGTTGATCCAACAATTCTTGGCGGATACATCCTCCATGTAGAAGACAAGCAGCTCGATGAGTGCCTAGCAACTAAGCTCCATGCACTAAAGCAATACTGTGTCACAAGTGGTTACTAGCTGGTAAATTTTTAGTTGAATAATAGCCCATGAACCGATAGTCTATGATAGATATAAGACCTGACGAAGTGGCTGCCGTACTCAAAGAGCAGCTAGCTAATTTTAAGACAGCCCGTGAGTTAGAAGAAGTAGGTACTGTACTTCAAGTAGGTGATGGTGTGGCTCGAATCTATGGCTTATCTCAGGTACAAGCAGGAGAGCTCATCGAGTTTGAAGATGGTCATAAAGCCCTTGCCCTCAACCTAGAAGAGAGCAATGTAGGTGCAGTAATCTTTGGAAATTCTAAAGGCATTCAAGAGGGTGATACAGCTAAACGTACCAAACGCATTGCTGCTATCCAAGTAGGCGAAGGAATGGCTGGGCGCATAGTCGATACCCTAGGTAAGCCCATTGATGGTAAAGGTCCTATAAAGGGAGAGCTACTGGAAGTACCTTTAGAAAGAAAAGCGCCAGGTATCCTCTATCGGCAGCCCGTTAGCGAACCCTTACAGACAGGCATCAAAGCCATTGATGCTATGATTCCTATTGGCAGGGGACAGCGAGAACTCATCATTGGTGATCGACAAACAGGAAAAACTACCATAGTACTGGATACAATTATAAACCAGCGAACCTTATTTGAGCAGGGCAATCCTGTGTATTGTATTTATGTAGCTATAGGGCAAAAAGCCGCTACCATAGCCAGGGTTGTGGCTGAGCTAGAGAGGTATGGAGCGCTGGATTATACGATTGTAGTAGCTGCGCCAGCTGCTTCACCAGCCCCTATGCAATTTTTTGCCCCTTTTGCAGGGGCTGCTATTGGGGAATATTTTAGGGACACAGGCAGGCCTGCCTTAGTTATCTATGATGACCTATCAAAACAAGCCGTTGCTTACAGAGAGATTTCCTTGCTACTCAGGAGACCTCCTGGACGAGAAGCTTACCCAGGTGATATATTTTATCTACACTCACGCTTATTAGAAAGAGCTGCTAAGATCAATGATAATGACCAGATAGCGCAACAGATGAATGACTTACCGCCTTCCCTACAAGGAAAGGTGAAAGGAGGTGGCTCTCTAACCGCCCTACCTATCATCGAAACCCAAGCTGGTGATGTTGCTGCCTATATTCCTACCAACGTGATTTCCATCACAGATGGACAGATATTCCTAGAATCTAACCTATTCAATGCAGGGATTCGACCTGCCATCAACGTAGGCATCTCTGTATCACGTGTAGGAGGTGCTGCACAGATCAAGTCTATGAAAAAAGTAGCTGGTACCCTGAAGCTTGATCAAGCGCAATTTCACGAACTAGAGGCTTTTGCTAAATTCGGCTCCGATCTAGATACAGCTACCCAGCACACGATTGATAGGGGTCGTAAGAACCAGGAAGTCCTTAAACAAGGCCAGTATGCGCCAGTGCCTGTAGCACAACAGATTGCTATCATTTATGCCTCTACCAAAGGATACCTAGATAAAGTTCCGCTAGCCAGCATCAAGGAGTTTGAAAAGTCATACTTAGCACTCCTAGTAGCCCAGCACAGTGCTACCTTAGCTAAGATTGCAGCAGGTGAATGGACTGATGCAATCACCCAAGTACTAGCTACAGAAGCGGCAAATCTAGCTAAAAAGTATAGCCCAGAGTAGCTACTAGTACTTAGAAAACACTACAAGAAGTCCTTGCACATGCATGTCTAGTATCAGAGAAATAGTCAGTAGGATCGATTCGGTA
Organism: Bacteroidota bacterium; assembly: GCA_039028755.1. Taxonomy (GTDB): domain Bacteria; phylum Bacteroidota; class Bacteroidia; order Cytophagales; family Amoebophilaceae; genus JBCCHM01. The sequence goes on from JBCCHM010000033.1 coordinate 6,295, forward strand.
GCTGCTACCCAGCAGATCACCAAGGCTATGAAGCTGGTAGCTGCAGCCAAGCTCAGCAAAGTGCAGCAGAAGCTACTACACCTACGTCCCTATGCAGAGAAGCTGTCAGCTATCCTAGCCCATGTTATTGCTGGCACTGACCAGCCGCTAGCCAGACGTTATACACAAGAGCGCCAGCTTCAGAAGCTGTTACTAGTAGTTATGACTTCTGATAAAGGCCTTTGTGGCTCTTTCAATAAAAATGTGTTTAAAAAGGTAATTGCACACACACACCAAGTGGCTGATTTATATTCAGCACAGATTGATTTATTAGTAATTGGTAAAAAAGCATGGAGCTTCTTCAAGAAGCAAGACTATCGGCTCATTACAGACTACACAGCCTTGTCTCATAATTTAAGTTTCGAGCCAGCTAGCCAAGCTGCTACGTCTATAATAGATACTTTTCTCAACCACACCTATGATCGAGTGGAGCTGGTTTACACCCACTTTATAAGCGCTGTTAGTCAGGCAGTACAAGTAACACAGTTCCTACCAATAGCCAATACTACCCCTATACTCCAGACCAATATCATAGATTACATTTACGAGCCCTCTAAAGTTGTATTAGTTGAGGAATTGATTTCTAGATTATTAAAAATTCAGTTTTACAGAGCACTAATCGAATCTGTCGCCTCAGAGCATGGTGCTCGACTAACTACGATGAGCAAAGCTACTGACAGTGCTGAGGAGCTACTCAAATCACTACGCATTAGCTATAATAGGTCTCGACAAGCAGCCATTACCCGTGAAATTTCAGAGATTGTAGCTGGTGCAGAAGCACTCTCAAATTGTTAAGCTATTTCGTAGTAGCCTAACCTTTTTAACTAAGCTGTCGTATCATGAGCCACTTCTTTACTTTGTATTAGAATAGCTTTAATCATACGGTTATTAATTCTCGTACACTCA
>JBCCHM010000034.1:0-7208 GCA_039028755.1 Bacteroidota bacterium
ACCTTCCATGCTACAGCCTATCAAATGCTGCTGGAGCGCTACCCTACGATGCAGACTGTCTATGATGCAGAGGACCGTAGGCTGACCCTGCACCTGCTTTTTCCTGAGCTCACAGAGACTGCCTGCCATAGGCTATCTCAAAGCTTAGAGCAATACTTTGGCTATAGCTTATAAGCGGCGATGTGCGTATTGCAACAGGCTAAATAGCGTTAATCACCCGGTAAACTAGGCAAACAGCTGAGCCTTCTTTACTTCATCTAATGTTACACCAAAGAATGCTTGGTGAACATTAAAGGGAGCCTCCTTGCCATGTTTTTTTTTCACATAGTCACCATCTGCCTGCATCAGATAAGTATTCACATTGTCCTTGAGGTTATAAACCAAGATATTAATGACTTGCTGCTGGAGGGTGGGGTCTTTGATCATGAATAAGGCTTCGATGCGTCTATCAAAGCTCCTGACCATGATATCAGCGCTGCCTACATATACTCTAGGGCTACCTTGGTTGTGAAAGTAGTAGATGCGTACATGCTCCAGAAAGTCCCCGATTACTGAGTGTACAGTTATGTTCTCGCTCAGGCCTGGCTTACTAGGTATGAGGCAACAGATACTTCTGACGATAAGCCGGATAGGTACGCCTACTTGAGAGGCTTGGTAGAGCTCATCAATCACAGCTTCGTCTTCTAGCGAGTTTACCTTAAGCACAATACCGGCAGGTAGCCCTTTTTGTGCGTTCTGTGCTTCTTGCCTGATCATTGCGTTGAGTTGCTCACGCATGTTGAGCGGTGCTGTAATGAGATTTTCATAAGATGTGGGTAAGGAGTGTCCTGTGATGACGTTAAAAAACTCAGAGACATCATGGGCATATACTTCATCAGTAGTCATGAGGCTGATATCTGTGTAGAGCTTGGCCGTGTCTTCATTGTAATTGCCACTAGATAGGTGTACATAGGAAGTTACCTGTTTCTGTTCTCTGCGCACGATCATGAGGAGTTTGGCATGAGTTTTAACGTGGCTCATGCCATAGATGACAAAGCATCCAGCTTTCTCTAGTTTTTGCGCTTCTTGCATATTGTGTTCTTCATCAAAGCGTGCCTTTAGCTCTACCAAGACGGCAACATATTTGCCATTTTCTACAGCCCTTAGCAAGGCAGCTGTGATGGCTGAGTCTTGTGCTAACCGATAGATAGTCATCTTAATGGCTAATACATAGGGATCTTCAGCAGCCTTCTCCAGCAAGTCAATGACTAGGTCCATGTTATTGTAAGGATGATGGAGCAGGATGTCTTGATGCTTGAGAGCTTCAAAAATGTCGCCCGAACGCTCAGCTGGGTAGGTAAGTGGAGGTATAGTAGCAGGCTGCACTGAGCGCTTATCCTCAAAATTGCTATGATGTACAACCTGTAGCAGACCTGTAAAATCTATCAAGCTCTGTTTAGGCACACTAAAAACGTTGTTTTTGTCAATGTCCCATCTACGCTTTAAAAGCTTTATCATCCAGCTATCATATCCAGCCTCTATCTCTACCCGAACTACGCGGCCTGTCTTACGCCTCTTGAGCTTGCGCTTGAGCTCCTCCAAGAAGTTGACTTCGATATCATCGCTTTCTTCTATAGAAAAGTCTCCGTTTCTGGTTATCCTAAAAAGTGTAGCAGATAGGATAGTTATATTTTTAAACAGCAAGCCCAGGTGTGTGCGTACAATCTCTTCGATAGGCACAAAGCAGATGTTGTTGCCGTGGTTGATTTCGTAGAAGCGCGGTAGATTTTGAGGTAACTGGATAAAGGACAGCTTTTTGCTACCTTTTCCCTCAATAGGGTTATGGGTGACAACGCCAAACACCAAGACTTTGTTCACCAGGGTAGGAAAGACATGGTGACTGTCAAATACCATGGGTGTGAGCATAGGAAAGAGGGCTTTTTTAAAATAGCGCTGGAGGTACTCTTGCTCCTGGGGGCTAAGCTGAGTAAGATCATTAATAATAGTACAGCCCTCTTTTTCCAAGAGTGGAAGGAGCTTCTGGAGGTAATAATGGTGTTGCCTTTTGACAAAGGCTTTGGCTTCTGTGAGTAGCTTATACCGAAAAGGGACTTCCCGTAGTCCGAAGTTGTCTATACGCTTCCTTTTGTAGTCAATGTAATTATACAAGCTACCGATCCTGATCACAAAAAACTCATCCAGGTTGGAAGCGCTGATAGCTAGAAAATTGAGTCTTTCAAAGACGGTCTTAGCTGGTTTTTTGACTTGATCTAAGACTCGTTCGTTGAACTTGAGCCAGCTCAGGTCTCTACTAATGTATCTGCCTCTCCCCCGGAGGTAGGTTGTGCTTGCTGCGATGCTAAAGTATCTCCTGCTTGGTTCATTCATCAAATATCTATTTGGGCATACTTAGCATGCTGCTCAATGAAGGCTCTTCTCGGGGCTACCTCGTCGCCCATGAGCATAGAAAACAAGTGGTCAGCTTCTGCGGCAGATTCTATGGTTACCTGTTTCAGGTTTCTCATTTCAGGGTCCATTGTCGTACGCCAGAGTTGTTCTGCATTCATTTCTCCTAAACCTTTGTATCGCTGCACATACACTGCCTCTACTTTGCTATCACGAGCTAGCTCATTTACTGCTGTTGTTCGCTCCTCTTCTGTCCAGCAATAGCGTGCTGTTGGGCCTCTTTTCACTAGATAGAGCGGTGGTAAGGCAATGTAGAGATAGCCTTTTTCTAGCAAATCTTTGAGATACCTATAAAAGAAAGTCAAGATCAGCGTACGAATATGGCTGCCATCTACATCTGCATCTGTCATGATAATGATTTTATGATAGCGTAGCTTATCGATATTTACTGCTCTAGCGTCATCTTCTGTACCAAAAGTGATACCCAAGGCTGTGATCATGTTTCTAACCTGTTCGTTATCGTAGATTTTATGCTCTTGAGCCTTTTCTACATTAAGGATTTTGCCTCTAAGCGGTAAGATAGCCTGATACTTCCTACTTCTCCCCTGCTTAGCTGTGCCTCCTGCTGAGTCTCCTTCTACCAGAAAGAGCTCACATACACCTGGATCGTTATCAGCACAGTCAGCTAGTTTGCCTGGTAGGCCACCTCCTGTGAGTACATTTTTGCGCTGTACCATCTCCCTAGCTTTGCGGGCGGCCTGGCGCGCTTGGGCTGCCAAGATTACCTTACCTACAATAGCCTTAGCCTCTTGGGGGTGCTCTTCTAGGTAATATTGGAGTGTCTCGCTGACGCAAGTATCTACAGCACCTAGGGCTTCAGCATTTCCTAGTTTGGTTTTGGTTTGGCCTTCGAACTGTGGCTCTGCTACTTTTACAGAGATAACGGCAGTAAGACCTTCTCTAAAGTCATCTCCTACAATCTCTACTTTAGCCTTCTCTAGTAAGCCTGACTTCTCTGCATAGCCTTTGAGCGTACGGGTTAGAGCCCTTCTAAAGCCAGCTACGTGCGTACCTCCCTCGATGGTGTTGATGTTATTAACATAGGATACGATGTTCTCCGCAAAAGCAGTGTTGTAGCTCAAGGCTACTTGTACGGGCACGCTATGCTTTTCTCCCTCTACAAAGAGGGGGGTTGATATTAGCTTCTCGCGTGTATTATCTAAGTAAGCTACAAATTCACGCAAGCCTCCTTCTGAATAAAAAGTCTCATGAGTAGGGCTCCCTAGCGCATCTTGTTCTCGCCAATCTTCTAGATCAATTTTCAGACCGGCGTTCAAGTAAGCTAGCTCCCTGAGCCTAGCGGCTATCTTGCTATAGTTATAGCTAGTAGTAGTGAAGATGGAGGAATCTGGCTGAAAATGAATAGTAGTACCTGTAAGCTCTGTAGTGCCTACTTCCTTGACGTTATACAAAGGAATGCCTTGGGCGTATGCTTGCTGGTAGATTTTGCCGTTTCTATAAACTGTAGCAAGTAGGTGACTTGATAGAGCATTGACACAAGAGATACCTACGCCGTGTAACCCGCCTGATACTTTGTAAGTGTCTTTATCAAACTTGCCGCCGGCATGCAATACAGTCATGACTACTTCTAGGGCTGACTTCTTTTCTTTGAGGTGTATGTCTACCGGGATACCTCTACCGTTATCAGAGACAGTGATAGTATTGTCTTCATGGATCTGGACTTTGATGGCTGTACAGTATCCTGCTAGCGCTTCGTCAATTGCGTTGTCTACTGCCTCCCATACTAGGTGATGAAGACCTTTGGTACCTATGTCGCCAATGTACATGGCAGGTCGTTTCCTAACAGCTTCTAGGCCTTCTAGTACTTGGATGCTATCTGCCGAATAGTCGTTACGTATCTTTTTTGTTTCCATAGCTCTATTTTAGGATATGCTAAGATACACAATACTAGCCATAGAGCTGTAGCGTGTACAAATACCCTAGAGTGGCTATAGCCTTTTGAAGGCATACACAGCAAAAGTTAGTTGCTGCTGTGCTACAAATTACAGGCTACCTTAGCTAGCATTTCGCTCCATGACCACCTTACCTTTGTAATAGAGCTTATCTTCATACCAAAAGGCCCGATGGGGTAGATGGAGCTCACCTGTGGTAGGGCAGACAGCAAAATGGGGCATAGGAGCTTTGTAATGCGTTCTTCTTTTGTCTCGCCTTGTTTTAGATATTTTACGCTTAGGATGTGCCATAATCGTTTATTTAATATAATTCGGTCTTAGATGATTATGATCAAATACGATCTGTTATTATACTTCCGTCACAAATCGAGGATGAAGCTTTTTCATGGGTACTGCTAGAGTTACGAAATCATAGATGTGCTGGGCCACATTGATTGCTGTTGCTTTTTGCTCGATCATATAGCAGTCTACATCTAGTTCTTTATTTTCGTCACCTAGCCTAAAGTGTACTACTTGCTCGATACAGACTGGGTAGTTAAACTGCTCTAGGGTTCTATCACAAACCAATTCAACCTCTCCTTTGATTTCAAACAGTAGTTGGATCCTACTAGAATTTTTATTCAGCTGTATCCTTACATCTAGTTGCCCCTTCTCTAGCAGGCTGGTTTCAAATAGCTGAAAAAAAGCTCCGTCAAGGCGATAAATAGTCTCACTACTTGCACTACCCTGCCTGGGGATATCGATAGCTAATTCTTTAAGCTGAGTCAATATATCTTTGCTTAAGATACAAATATAACAAAGCTTGTCAAAAGTTAGAATAGATTTCTAAGTTACGTTGCAGACTTTCGTTTACCCAGCATTATTATATAAGCCAAGGCCAAAGAGCGCAAAGTCATACTTTACAGGATCTTCAGGCGATAGTAGCTTAAGGTTTTGGGTGAGTTCGAGTGCAGTTTCCCAATCTGTATTCTTACGTTGCATAAGCCCTAACTGCCTACTTACTCGAGTGACGTGTACGTCACAAGGACAAACTAGCTGATGGGGCTTGATCTGCCTCCATAGGCCAAAGTCTACGCCTTGATCATCTTGTCTGACCATCCAGCGCAAAAACATGTTGAGCCGTTTACAAGCAGCGTTACGTTCCGGTGTTGGTATATGCTTACGGGTCCGTTCAGGGTAGTCTACTAGGCTAAAAAATACCCGATGGAAGTTAACTAATGCCCCTTCGATAGTATGTGCTCCAAGTGCTAAGCCTGCTAAGAAAGCTACTTCAAGTGTATCATACTGCTGGTAGTGCTGCTGTAAGAAGTGCATAAAGTACAGTGCATCTGTAGCATTGAAGGTACGGTGCTTGAAGCGCATCAAGGGCTTTAAATCATCCGTTTGATGGTTAACTATAAAATCATACGGTACGTTATCCATCATACTAAGTAGCTCCCTACACTTTCTGATGACGACCTTTCTTTGCCCCCAAGCTAGCGTAGCTGCCAAAAATCCTGCTATCTCGATGTCTCGTCGATTTTTATAGGCGTGCGGAATGGCAATAGGATCGTGCTGAATGAAGTCAGGACGATTGTATCGTACTACCTGCTCGTCCAAGAAATTTTTTAGTGGGATGAGGTTTGAAGCACTTCCCAGCGTACTACGGATGGAACGGACATTGATCACAGCTATTTACATCTTGATGCTAGTATACCTTGTTATATAGGCAGCCGCTAGATAAATATAGCAATCAGTTTCATTTTTACTAGACACCCTAGACCCATTCTCTAGAACGTTTTTATATTTGTCACCTAATTTAATAGGTATGCTATCATTGCATTATATTATTTGGAATCCAAGTCTAGAGCTATTTCGATTGGGCTTTGTAGCTGTCAGATGGTATAGCTTGATGATTATTTTAACCTTTCTTGGAGGTATGCAGCTGTGTAGGTATATCTTCAAAAAAGAAGGAAGGCCTGAAGAAGATGTAGATAAGTTTAGCTTTTATGTATTGTGTTGTACCTTAATTGGTGCCCGCTTGGGCGAAGTATTTTTTTATAGGCCTGCTTATTATCTCAAGCATCCGCTTGAAGCGCTTCTACCTATAACACTTACACCTCACTTTCAGTTTGTAGGTTACCGAGGTCTCTCTTACCACGGCGCTTTGTTAGGGGGCATTGTAGCGCTTTACCTATATGCTAACTATCGCATTACCTTCAGCTTACTCCCTTTTCGCTTCCAGTTTGCTAGGCAGCAAAGAAGTGGACAAAATTTTTTTTGGCTCTTGACTCCCCTTGCCTTTGGAGTCCTTATGGGCTTCTTAGTACGGATAGGCAACTTTATCAACTCAGAGATAGTTGGTACGCCTACCCATAGCCAGTATGGCGTGTTGTTTGTCAGTAATGTAGTAGAGCGGCTACAAAATAGCTCCAATGCTATAAAAAGTGTAAAGGTTTTTAAAAACCATACTGCCAAACAAGGTCCTAGTAACTACCAGCCAATTATACTCAAGCTTACCCTTAATAATGCTGGTTTTGAAGAAAGTGCTATCAAGCGCTTCATAAAGCAGGATGTCAAGCGTTATCTAGTAGCAGACCATGACATCCATGAGCATGTATATGAACCAGCTGAGCACACACTCGATTATACGCTAACTAAAAATAGGAAACAGGCTTACGTAGCACAGATCAAGACATTCGGAATACCTAGGCATCCTGTGCAGTTGTATGAAAGTCTTTCTTACCTCCTCACGCTTGTAGGGCTTTTTTATTGGTGGAATCGTAAGCCTGTTTCCTATTTTTAGTTAGCGTATAATCGAGTGTGTGCTCAGCTGGTTCATATACATGCTCATGGATGTCATGGTCTGCT
>JBCCHM010000035.1:0-7199 GCA_039028755.1 Bacteroidota bacterium
GCTGTTTATTACACAAGCCTAGTAGCATTAAGTACGTTGAGCAAAAGGTACTACTATCGCCTTAAATCAAGAGCAGAACTGTGGTGTGCATACTGAGTCTACCTCAAAGCTTCTCCTTATGGAGAAGTATTTATTGCCCAGCTTTATGCTAATAAAGCAATTAGGCTCCAATGTGGTTAACCTAATAATTTTATCACTTTTGATAGTGCAGTCAAAGATAAGCAGAACATGAAACTAAATCGCTCACTAGCTATAAGTAGTAAAGTACAAGAAGCTAAGACGCGCAGTATTACAGCCTGGTACTAGACACAGCGATGCTAGAATTTCTTGTACTCATTGCTGCGATCATACTTGACGTCTTGTAGCATAGGAGCTTTCAAGCCAATAGAGAATTCATAGGATTGGTTCTGTCCTAACGGACGCCAGTCAAAATTCATTTGCCAGCAGTGCAAATCCCTATAAATACCCAGCTTGGTGACATTACCTATCAGCTCTTTTTGATCAATATCATAGGTACTGCTAAAGCTAATCTTCCATTTTGTAGTAAGACTCACGTCACCATCAAAAGAGAGCTGCTTACTAACTTCTTTTTTATCAAGCTCTATTTGATAGATATAGTTCCGATGGTAAGTAAGGTTCAAGCTCCAAGGTATGTTATAGTCTACATACTGCGTCGGATCAGTTGGTAAGGGCTCGTGGGGTTGCTTAGCTAACGAAAGTTCATCTGCACCTGGTTTGCTACTATCACCAGGAGGCTTCAGGCTAGTACTAATCTTGAGTGAAGAACGCTTGATATGACCTAATCCTTGACCATAATGCCAAGCAAACTTTTCTACTCTCTTCTGCTGTTCATAAATATACGGGTCAAAGATGGTTTCATATTCTATACTGACGAGACTATCTATTACCCGCGTTCGTGCCTCTAGCTTGATATCACTTAGCTTGAAGCTATCTGCTAAAAAGTCATAGCTCGTACTCAAATTGAGTGCTTCTAAGAGAGGCACTTTTTTAGCACGTCTAGCTGGATCAGCGGTATTTCTCACCTTCATCTCGAGTGTATTACCTACTTTGCAGTCCATCACCGCACTAGCTCTATTTTTGGGAGTACCATAGACAAAGTTGTCAAACCTACTCATCAGCTTTTCGCCTTGCTTTGTCTCTACTTTTTGCCAGTAGCCATATCTTTCCTTAGAAAAATCAGGCGCATAGGTAAAACCTACAGAGGGCTCTAGCTGGTGCCGTATAGCCTGTATAGCAGCGTTTTGGCTAAAAAAGTGTGTCCCATACAGTGTGGTTTGGAGACTAGCCCCTAGGCTATAGTTCCATACACGCTTAAACCCCGTAGTGGTATCTGCTGTGATAGTGTCTTGGTCAGCATCATACTTATAATCTAGCCTTTTAAAGTACCATCGCTCTTGATACTGCAAGGATGGCTTTAGGTTGAAGTATCTGAATATTTTGATGTTCGTCTCTAGCGGTAGCTCATGCTTAGCTCCATACTTGCCTTCCTTCAATAGCCTAGGTACGTTTTGGCGCGAGATCTCTAGCGTGTCCTTATTTACTACGTTTGAGAAGTGATTCTTAAACTCAAAGCTATGCTTGAAATAGATATCTGTATACCAATGCTTAGTAGCTCTGCCTTTTCTCCTAAAAGGATAGATAGGGCTCGTGCTTAGGGTAATCTGGGGTAGGGTGAAGTCAGCAACCTTTGTCTGAAGGTTTTTGCTGTGTGCTAAGCTAGTACGCAGCACGTAAGGCAGCCCAACCAGGCTATTCGTATATTTTATCTGAGAGTTAGTAGCAGCATTGAGGGTTTCACCTCCTAGCTGTGTATTATTTTTTTTAGATGATTGGCTTTGGATGTCTACTTCTGCAGCTAGGCTACTAACCCTACTGTTCTCCGTGCTATGTTTCCACCGAAAGCGCCAACGCTTGTCCTTATCCTGCTGTAAAGCTCGTTCGTCAGGCGTTGTATCAATCCCGCTTGTATAAGAGAGCTCTCCTGTATAGCCATAGCGTTTCTTATAGTTGGATACAGCGCTAAAGCTAGAAGAACCTTTAGAATAAAGCGTCCCTCGTAGCGCCAAGTCGACATAGTCATTGAAATAAAAATAATACCCTCCATCTTTCAGAAAGAAACCTTTCCTTGGATCTTCACCCAGCTTAGGAGGCAAAATTCCTGAAATTTTTGGCCTAGGGATAAAAAAAAGACCGTAGAAGAAGCCTAGAGGTGTAGGTACGTCATCAAAATAAAATTGAAAGGGCCCAGAAGCTACTTGCTTGTCTTGAATAAACTTTACTTTCCTTGCCTTTATATAATAGTGTGGCTTCACCAGATTACAGGTAGTATACTTTATACGATCTGCGTAGTAAGTATCTTCGGTATCCACTTTGGCCTTATCACACTGTATGATAGCTTCTTCTTGTTTAGTCAATAACTTACGTGCAGTTCCTCGCCTAGAATCAAAGTTATAGCGGATTTCTTCTGCTATATACTGCACATCCCCTTGTGTAAGGACTGTTTTTTTTTCAATCTCCCCTGCCTCATTTTGCTTACCAGTTGCTGTGATACTATTCGTAGACCAGTCTAAAGCAATATTCTCTGCCTCCAGTTTCTTATCTTCATAGCTAATATCACCTACCCCGTATAAGTGAACGATCTTTTGTTGTATGTCAAAGACAATAGAATCCTTAGCTTCGTATTGGATCCTAGTTTTGATGGAGCCTACTAGCTCACCTACCTCTTCTTGGGCTGTACGCTGCATAGCTATGAAGGACAGCTCATTAGGATAACTGGAAGGGAAAGAGCCTTTTGTTTGGCCTCTCGAAGGAGCGAGGATTGAGTACTTATGAGGGCTTATACTAATTTTGTATTGCTCTTTCAAAGAGTAAACGCTAGGAGGTATACGCCTATTCATTGCTTCGTAAGGACCTACAGGGTATAGTAGCGACCATACAAGAGGGAGGAATAAGTACTTTGACTGGAGCACTAGTGCTTTAGCTTTTTAAACTTTTTTCTGCGTAAATTTATTGCTTAAGTCTTGAATATTGGTACAACATGAAAAATGTTATCAAAACTACGAGTATTCTAGCACTACTGCTACTAGGCGGACTTAATGGTGGTGATACGAAAGGCTATCAGGTAAAGAAGATCGTCATTGATGCAGGCCATGGTGGCAAAGACCCAGGAACGCAGGGTAGATTCTCTCAAGAAAAGACCATAACGCTCCAGGTAGCTCTTAAGCTTGGTAAGCTTATTCAGAGTAATATGAAGGGTGTAAAAGTAGTCTATACACGCCAAAAAGACGAATTTGTTGCATTATACCAAAGGGCCAACCTTGCTAATAAAAATAACGCAGATGTATTCATTTCTATCCATTGTAATGCGGCCTTGAATAGCAACCGCGCTTGTGGTACGGAAATATTTACGATGGGGCTTCACACTGCCAGTAATAACCTGGCAGTGACTAAAAGAGAAAATGGGGTGATATTAATGGAAGATAGTTATGAAGCGCATTACCAAGGATTTAATCCTCATTTACCTGAATCTCATATCTTATTTTCTCTTTATCAGAATGCTTATAATGAAAGTAGCTTGAGGCTAGCACAGCATATAGAGGACCGTTTGAAGCGCGGCACAGGGAGAAAAAGTAGGGGAGTAAAACAAGCTGGGTTTTTAGTACTTTGGAAGACTACCTCACCGAGCGTTTTGGTAGAAATAGGCTTCATCACGCATCCCGAAGAGGAAAAATATTTAACCAAGCGATCAGGACAAGCTCAGATCGCCGCCGGTATTTTTGAAGGACTTAAAAAGTACAAGCAAGATATAGAGAGCTATAGTAGCTAAATTAAGCATATTTTTGGGTCTTCATTGCCTCACTAAACATAGTCGCACAGTATTTCTACACGGCTACTGTTAGTAGCCATATAGATAGCAAAATACTTACTACATGAATCTAAGTAAAGAAACAAAGATTGGCTTACTAGCAACCACTGCTCTCGTCATCATTTATCTAGGACTCAACTTTCTAAAAGGCAAAGAAATATTTGCCAGCACAAATACTTATTACACCGTTTACGGCAATGCCAAAGGACTGAGCATCTCAGAACCTGTATTGCTCAATGGACTCAACGTGGGTAGAGTTAAAGCTATCAGCAGACTGCCAGACAAAGCCTATAGTGTGCTAGCAACGCTTGCTATCGATAGAGATATTAGGTTGACCGATGCTACTATTGCTAAACTGGTGAGTAATGATCTGCTAGGCAATAGAGCTATCGAACTCGTACTTAAGGACGGAAACTTACTGCAAGATCGCGATACCATTCCAAGTCAGGTAGAGCAAGACTTCAAGGAGACCTTTATGGAGAGTGCGCTTCCTACGCTCCATGACGCTAAGTATATTACATTACTGACCAATCAGTTTATGACTAATTTGGTGCAGAATACAGATCGAATTAACACCATACTTGCTAATTTAGAAGCAGCGACCCAAAAACTACAGCAAGCCATTACTGTCAATCAAAAAGAACTAAACGCTATTGGTAAAAATATAGCTGAAGTCTCTAGTGCACTTTCTAATAAAGAAACTGGCATAAAGCCTCTATTAGCAAGGCTTAACCAGCTCTCTAATGAAGTAGAAGGCGTAAAGGTTAAGCATATAGCTGAAAAACTGAATAATATCCTGGGTAAGATTGAAGATGGTGCATTTCACAGTAACCTTAATCAAGCTCTAATGGACCTAGACAAGCTATTAGCAGATCTGAGAATAAACCCTAGTAGATATATTCATTTTTCTATTTTTGGAAGCAAAAAATAGGAATGATAGCCGTATTAGGGGCGATAGCAACCTCACGAGAGACTACAATCTATCAAGTAAAAAAAGACTACTTGTCAAGTGCTTGATTCATGACCTCAGTGTTCTTGCCATTACTTTTACCTGCGGCCTGATGGAAATCAAAGCTTGACTTCAAGCTACTTTTCCCTAACTTAGGCCCATCATTTTCAAATGCAATACGCATGAAGCTAAAAAATTACGAGACAATATTCGTCCTAACGCCTGTACTAACCAAAGAACAGATAGAGGCTGCTATCGCAAAGTTTAGAAACTTTATAATGGAGAAGAAAGCTGATATAGTACATGAAGAAAACATGGGCTTTAAAAAGCTAGTATATCCTATCCAGCACAAGACAACAGGTGTATACTATCTCATTGAATTCAGAGCAAGTCCTGACGTGATTGGCGCTTTAGAGACTGAATATAATAGAGATGAAAAGGTAATACGTTTTTCAACGCTTTTACTAGATAAACACGGAGTCGAGTATAATGAGAAGAAGAGAAATGGCGCTTTTTCTTCTAGTACTGAAACTAAGGAGGTGGTACTATGACTTTAGTCAATGAATCTATACATAGAAAAAATATAGGCAAAAAATACTGCCGCTTCAAGAAGCAAGGCATTAAATACGTAGACCATAAAAATGTAAACTTCTTGATGAAGTTTGTGAATGAGCAAGGGAAAATCCTTCCCCGCCGTCTTACTGGCAATAGTCTCAAATACCAGAAGAAAGTAGCCAAAGCTATCAAACGTGCTAGGCAGCTAGCGCTTTTGCCTTATGTAGCAGATAACCTCAAGTAGCTATAGTAATCCCTAACGATGGAAGTAATACTGAAACAAGATTTTAAAGGCTTAGGCTATAAGAACGACCTGGTTACGGTAAAGCCTGGCTATGGCAGAAACTACCTGATTCCTAAAGGATTTGCTACAGTAGCTAACGCAGCTAACAAGAAAGTAGCACTAGAAAACGCCAAGCAAGCTGCACACAAAATAGCTAAACGCAAGCAAGATGCAGAAGCTATAGCAGCCAAGCTAGACCAACTCACTATAGAAATAAAAGTTAAGATAGGAGAAAAGGCCAAAATCTTTGGATCTGTTACTCCAGTACAGCTTGCTGAGACCCTCAAAGCACGAGGCATCATAGTAGATCGCAGAGATATCAGCTTTGACGGTCCTATTAAGACACTAGGTATACACAAGGCTACTATAGTCCTGCATCAAGAAGTAGTACGCTCCTTCCAATTCAAGGTCATAGCAGCATAACCAGAAAGCAGTTCCTACTCCTAAGGATTTAGATTCCGTTGCTGACAGACTACCTTATTACGTAATTTATACAAAAATACAGTCGATGACTAGGAATCTTATGGTGACTTGATCGTCAATGGTTATGGGCACTAGTGGTATTACCATTCAAGAAATGAATTTGTTAAAGATAAGATAAAATTTGTTGTAATGCGCATGTTGGGCCATTGGGGATTTTGTCAAAAGAAGACCTCTCAAAAGTCGGAGGATTATCGATGTGATGTCATTGCCTTCTACGTGGACTTTCCTATCGCCCAGAAATGGTAGATCCTGACTTCGGCTAGAAGCTGACTAAAAGGCTATCAGCTTTTTTACGTTTTGTGCAACCTACACTACATACAGTATTGGCTTCTGCTATTTTTATCGATACCAAATCATCTTAAGGCGAGAATTTAGCCCAAACAATTTACAGACATTAAGTAAGCATATAACCCAATCACATGATCCCATAGCTCAACTGGATAGAGCAACTGCCTTCTAAGTAGTAGGTTGAAGGTTCGAGTCCTTCTGGGATCACTCTTTTAAGCCCTTTTTCTAGGAAAGTTGTACTTGCTAGAATCATCGAGCGCTATTAAGGGCCGACTAGCTAACCTTGTTGGCAAGCCAAACATAGAGCCCTGATTTTCATTTTCTCCTTTAACCGCTATTTTTGGGATCAGAAACAAAGACTATGGCTGAAGTAATCAGGATGCCTAAGATGAGTGATACTATGGAAGAAGGGGTAATTACTACCTGGTTAAAAAAAGTAGGTGACACGCTGCTCTGAATCTGGCACCAGTCCGTTCTATCGGCCGGTCCACCTCGGCGGGCGTTTTTCGAAGAAGGCCTGCACGCCTTCCTTTGAATCCTCGGATTGGCCGATCACCCGCCTCGCGTCGTTGGTCAGGGCCCACGCCTCTTCGTCGGTGGCCGAGGCCAACGTGTCGACCACCCGGAGCGATTGCTGCACCGAAATCGGGGCGTTCTCCGCCATCTTGGTCGCCCACCGCAGTGCCACCGCCCTGGCCGATCCCGGCTCGACGACCTCGTTGATCAGCCCGAGCCGATAGCCGTCTTGAGGCGAC
>JBCCHM010000036.1:0-7147 GCA_039028755.1 Bacteroidota bacterium
ATATGTTCATACACAAAAAAGAAGAAAAATTTGATCTTGAGTAAGTATTGGGGACTATTAGCCTTATTTTGTAATGATATATGGAACCGTATAGCTACTACCTACACAGGACCCTTGCTCTTGATTATACCACACTACTTCGATACACTGCCCATTATATCTTCAACTTTGATTCTCCCTTGTAGCATAGACTCCCAATAGACAGGATAGCTATATATTACCTTAGACATGAAAAGATACTTACCTAACTTCTTTACCCTGCTAAACTTAGCTAGTGGTAGTATTGGGACTATCATGGCCTTGAAGGGTAACCTTACTTATGGTGCATTATGCATCAGGCTGGGGGCTTTCTTTGATTTTCTAGATGGTTTTTTAGCCAGATTTTTCCATTTCTCTTCTCAGCTTGGTAAGCAGCTTGACTCATTGGCTGAACTGGTTACTTTTGGCTTCCTACCTACGGTTATTATGTACTCGCTGATAGAGCTCCAAACTACTTCTCCACACTTACCTTATGTCGCGCTACTCATTACGCTTTTCTCTGCCTTGCGGCTAGCTCGATTTAATGTAGATACTAGGCAACACTATACATTCGTAGGGCTCCCTACCCCTGGCAATGCTATCTTTATTAGCACCTTACCTTTTATCATCGCTACTAACAAACATCCTTGGCTTACAACTTTGGTTGCTCATCCCTATGCACTCACTGCTATAGCTATCTTTAGCTCTTGGCTGCTAATAGCTAACATCCAATTCATGGCTTTTAAGTTTACCACTTATGCCTGGCATCCTAATCGCTCTAAATACATACTCTTACTAGCTACTGCTTTACTCACTACCTTTTTTCATGCTGAAGGCATAGCTTTGAGCTTCTTACTATATATTCTTTTCTCTAGCTTATTACAGCATTCACCTGGTAAAACCTGATGTAAACTTAGATGCTCGCGTAGCTCACACTATAGGAAATCAATCAACATAATCAATGCTAGACAGAACCATCCCCCCTCCTTGCAAACCTATTAGCACCTTTTCCTTTCCATGGCCGCAGCAGATGCAGCTACGGGAAGGTATTCCACTCTTTGTGCTAGATAGAGGAATTCAGCCGATCATCAAGCTAGAGGTCCTATTTGAATCTGGTACTTGGTATGAACCTCAACATGGGGTGGCTTATTTTACAGCCAATATGCTTCGAGAAGGTACGCAGAAAAGAAATGCTCGGGAGATTGCTGCTTATGTAGACCAGTATGGGGCTAACCTAGATATCGATATAAAGCCTGACTATTGCAGCATTGAGTTGACTACATTATCCAAACACCTCTCTCCTATGCTTGCTTTGCTAGCCGAGATTCTCTTAGAGCCTACTTTCCCTGCCGAACAGCTATGCCTTTTGCAGAACCTCAAGACACAAGCTATCAAGATCGAGGATGAGCAGTACAACCAAGTAGCCCGCAAGCAGTTCAGGGCAATAGTACTAGGCAAGCAGCATCCTTATGGGCGGAGTCTTACGGCTGAAGCTATAGCTGCTATCACGCCCGAGCATTTGCAGCAATACTATAAGGAGCGGTTATTAGCGGGCTGCAGGATATTAATGAGCGGGCAAGTAAGTGACCAGGACATACAAGCTGTACAGCACCACCTCCAGCATCTACCTAGGCAGCAGCCAGCAACTATTCACTATCCATTGTCTGCAAAAGCCACTGCTAAGGTGCATATACCCAAAGCAGGTAGCCTACAAAGTTCTATTAACATAGGGAAAATTTTATTCACCAAAGATCATCCAGACTACCTACCTATGCATTTTTTCAGTGAGCTGCTAGGCGGCTACTTTGGCTCTAGACTCATGCGTAACATCCGCGAAGAAAAAGGCTATACATATGGGATTCATGCTAAGATCATCCCGCTTAAACATATTAGCTATTTCCTCATTACTACAGAGGTAGTTTTAGCATTTTCCGAGCAAGCCTGCCATGAAATTTACCAAGAAATCAAAGCCCTACAGACGCAAGAAGTGCCTCAAGAGGAACTTCAGAAGCTAAGAAGCTACCTAATAGGCACCTTCTTAGCAGCCGTTAGTGATCCTTTTGCTATCATGGAGAAATTTAAAGAAGCCCACTTATATGGATTAGGATCAGATTTTTATAAACAATTTTATGATACAGTCAGCCATATTAGTGCTTCACAGATCAGGAAGCTAGCTAATCAGTACTTAGCGATTGACAGTTTGAGTGAGGTGAGGGTAGGCTAGCTTATTTGATTCAATGATATATATGAGGAGAAGTTGCATTTCAGAACAGAGAGTATTATTTTTGGAAAACTACAGCATAGCTATGGCGACTTTGTACTAAAAAATATCTGGCCAATAAAAATGGCATTTTACTTGAGAGCAGTAAACCTAGAAGACTTAAAACTAGACCAAAGGCGTTATTATCCCTTAAGGACATTAATAAGCAGTCGACTAAGGGATTCTAAAAACTATTTTCATATATTAAAGTGAATACCTTAAGCTATAAGACCCAATCAGCTAATCAGCGAAGCGTTGACAAAGAATGGATCCTTGTTGATGCTAAAGGGCAAGTCCTAGGAAGATTAGCCAGCCAAGTGGCAGCTATTATCAGGGGCAAACACAAGGCTTATTTTACCCCTCACTTGGATTGTGGAGATAACGTTGTTGTTATCAATGCAGACAAAGTGCGTTTGACAGGCAAAAAGTGGGATCAAAAGCAGTATATATCACATACAGGCTACCCAGGAGGGCAAAAAACTACTAACCCTAGACATCTTAAGGCTAAATTTCCAGCCCGTATTATAGAGCATGCTGTTAGAGGCATGCTCCCTAAGAATAGAATAGGACGTAGAATATTTCATAACTTATTTGTTTATAGCGGCCAAGAGCATATCCATGCTGCCCAGCAGCCTAAAGAGATTAAGCTAACTGTCTAACACATGGAACTGATCAATACAGTAGGCAGGAGGAAAACATCTATAGCTAGGATCTATCTCACTGGCGGTAGAGGTAAAATAAGCGTCAACAAGAGACCCCTAGAAGATTATTTCCCTTCTGAAACTATGAACATACTTGTAAAGCAACCACTGCACCAAGTGGAGGCAACTACCCAATATGATATCCGTGCCAACGTCACAGGAGGAGGCTTTAAGGGACAGGCAGAGGCTATTCGTCTAGCTATCGCCCGCGCTTTGTGTCAAGTAGATCCTGCGTACCGCCCTAGCCTAAAGCAAGAAGGCTACCTAACTAGAGACCCTAGAATGGTAGAGCGTAAAAAGTATGGACGCAGCAAAGCTAGAAGAAGCTTCCAGTTTAGTAAACGTTAATCTATAAGCCATATCCGAATGATAGCTCCCAAACACAAAGACTTACTTGACGCTGGTGTGCATCTAGGACATTTGTCCAGGAAGTGGCATCCTAACATGGCCCCTTTCATTCTTATGGAGCGACAGGGGATTCATATCATTGATCTGAATAAAACACTTATCCAACTGCAAGAAGCAACAAATGCGCTACAATCTATTGCGCGTGCTGGTAAGAAAATTTTATTGGCAGCTACCAAGAAACAGGCCCAAAAGCTGGTAGAGCAAGAAGCAAAACGACTTGGTATGCCATACATGACTGAAAGGTGGCTTGGGGGTACGCTGACCAACTTTATTACGACTCGGAGGCTGGTCAAAAAGATGACCTCTGTGGAACGGATGATGAAGAGCACTGTTTACAAAAATATGGCTAAGAAAGAACAGTTGATGATAGCTAGAGATAGGGCCAAGCTAGAACGCGTTCTAAAGGGTATTGTTGACTTAAGTAGGCTCCCCGGAGCAATTTTTGTGGTAGACATTAATAGAGAGCATATCGCGGTTCGGGAAGCTAACAAGCTAGGCATTCCCGTGTTTGCCCTTACTGATACTGATTCAGATCCTGCTCTAGTTGACTATCCTATTCCTAGTAATGACGATGCCACTCGTTCTATTGCGCTGCTGGTTAAGGCTATTAGCAGTGCTATTGAAACAGGCTTAACGATGCGAAAGCAAGATAAAGAGCTAGAAGCTGCTGCAAAGGAAGCAAAAGCTAGCAGAATAAGGAAGGCAGAAAAAATAGCCTCTACAGAGGATCAATCAAGAAATCAGGTGCATGCTCAGAGGCAAGCCAACGTATTGAAGTCTGTAAAATCAGCTTCTACAGAAAAACCAATAGCTCGGGAGACTCAAGGACTTGAGCAAGCCACAACGCGCCAAGCTAAGGACACAATGGCTACAAAAATGGCAGGCCAAGCATCTAAAGCTATAGACAATGCAAAAAACCAGGATACCACCATTATTCAAGCGAGAGCATCCAAAGAAGCAGACTCTGCGAAGGATTCTGAAATAAATATCAAGGCAAAAACACCTACTTCTGAAGTCGACGCACCCAAAGAGCAAGCAGGCCAAGCTTGAATTATTTAATAAACCTCTTGCTAAACTTACAAAATACGTTGATTTACATACAAAGGAGGCTCCATAATCACAGATACGAAAAAAGTCTAATAAAAAAACTATGTCCATTACAGCACAAGACATTAACAAGTTGAGACAGCTAACAGGAGTTGGGATGATGGATTGTAAGCAAGCCCTAGCAGAGGCAAGGGGAGATTTTGATAAAGCCATTGAACTACTCAGAAAGAAAGGCCAGAAGCTAGCTGCTGTTCGTGCTGGTAAGGCTACTACAGAAGGCCTAGTATTGGCTGGGGTCAATAAAGTACACAGCTATGGAGTCATTATAGCCCTCAGCTGTGAGACAGACTTCGTAGCTAAAAATAAAGCCTTTCAAGAGCTAGGACAAGCTATTCTAGCAACTGCTCTGGCTCTTCAGCCTGATACTACTGAAACACTGAGCAAGCTTACGATAGAAGACCACACCATCCAAGAGCGAATTACAGAGCTCATAGGTAAAATGGGTGAGAATATAACACTGAGCGCTTATGATACCCTTAGTAGTGAAGTAGTAGTTCCTTACTTACACACGGGCAGCAAGCTAGGGGTCTTAGTAGGCCTAAAAGGGGGTACAGGCGAACAAGTAATAGTGGCTGGCAAAGATGTAGCCATGCAGATCGCTGCTATGAATCCGATTGCTGTAGACAAAGATGGGGTTGATACTACAATAGTGGAGAAGGAGCTGGCCATTGCTAGAGAGCAAGCTATTAATGAAGGTAAGCCACCAGCCATACTAGAAAAAATTGCTCAAGGTAAACTCTATAAGTTCTTCAAAGAGAACACCCTGCTCACCCAGCCTTTTGTGAAGGATAACTCGCTAACAGTTGCTCAGTACTTAGCTCAGGTAGCTAGTGATCTGACTGTGACTGGTTTTAAGCGTGTTTTAGTGGGGACCTAGGCTTTAGAGTTATCTTTAAAGCTTGGACTACCTGATATAAACGTACAGCTTATAGAGTTTACAGAGGACACGTCTCTGAACTGTAAAAGACCACCCTACTCCCTCTTATCGCTCCGAAAGCAGTGAAGAGCCTGTATCCTACCGTACAAAGGGAAAGCCTATAACCCATAAATCGCATGCCCAATTTACTAGAAACTGGTGAATTTAGAACGTTTTGCAGCAAATTTACATGGTAAGCTTTTCAGAATACTAGACCGTTGCAAAACTCACAAAAATCGTTGTTTTTAAGTTTTAAATAGGGGTATTAGCCTAGTTTTGCAATGGTCTCAATATGTCTAATTTAGCTACTTTTTTCGGATTGCTAGCCTAGTTGCTAGAGGCTTTGTTGGCTAAGTTATAATTCTTGTCTAATTGTCTACGTTGTTCTGGGGCGAGCATATAGTATTTATCCCATAGTTTTTGTTGGTTAGACTTTAAATACACCATTACACGCTAGGACTAGACACCAGCCACCAGGCTGGATTGAGCTTTTGTGTACCTTTCCAGAGCTGTAGCTGTAGCTCCGTAATCCCATCTTTATTGGTACATACAACTCCTATAGGCTCTTGAGCTTGGACTTGCTGACCTACTTTTACTATGGTACTCTTGAGTTTAGCGTATACTGTATGGTAGGCCCCATGCTGGATAATGACTACTCTATTCATACCAGGCACAAAGGCAATAGTCTTTACAATGCCTTCAAATATAGCATGAGCAGTGGCTCCCTCTTGGGTCTGAATATCTATACCCAAGTTTTCTACTTTTACTGTACGAAGTACAGGATGAAAACGAATCCCGAACTGGTTACTGATAAAACCCGTCTCGACAGGCCATGGTAGCTTACCCCGGTTCTGAGCAAAGTTAAGTGCTAGCTTTTTAGCTGCTGGGGTCAGGGCTGGTTTAGGCCCTAGCTTTACCGAATTTTGTTGTGCTGGCTGTTTTGCTACTGCTAGACCTTGCTGCACAATGTCAGTAATCAACTTATCTAAACGTTCTACAGCCACATTTCTGCGAGTTAGTTCTCTGTGCAGCTTAGTGTGCTGCTGCTCCAAAGCAGTAATGAGCTTTTTCTGCTGTTGCTTTAGGCTGATTAACTTGGTCTGCTCTTCGCGGCGCTTTTGCAGCAATGCTTTTTTGCCTAAAACTTGTTGCTCCAGCTCTCCCCTTCGTGCTTGAAGCCTTGTACTCATCCTTTTAATCTGATAAAAGTGTTTTTGGCGAATCTTGGCGTATTGCTTTACAGAGCGTAGCCGCTGCACGAGCTCCTGAAAAGAGGTAGCTGAGAAGATAAACAAAAGTGTATGAATATCATTTATAACTTTAGCTCCTAGATAGATCATAGCAGCATACTCCTTTTTCAATTGAGCTAGGACTCTCTCTAGCATAGCTATAGTGCATAACTGTTGGGCAAGCTGCTGATTAATAACGCGTACCTCGTGGCTGATTGATTGAATGAGTAAATCATTAGCCTCAATTTGCTGATTAATGGCAGTAAGTTGACCTGTGGTAGCCTTTTTCTTAGCCGCTGTTTGTGCTAAGATTTGCTTGATGCTTTTAATTTTTTGTAGTAGAGTTTTTCTCTCTTGCTCAAATTGTGTTTTACTGGGTTGAGCTTGGACAGTCAACCCCCATAGAAATAGTAAAAAGACTAAATGGCTACGATATATCTTACGGCTTGTCATTCGTGTGCAAGACAAGTAATTCGATGACAATTTTTGTTAAACTCTCTCCCTCTAA
>JBCCHM010000037.1:0-7110 GCA_039028755.1 Bacteroidota bacterium
ACTTTTTTGTGTGCGTAGACAAAAAAGTAGAGCATATACGTCACCTCGCCCCTGCGGGGCTCAGAAAATAGCTAGATCTTAACGTCCTGCTCCTTCAAATTTCTTGATGGAATTTTCCAAACGTGGCACCTCTATTGGGTGAAACATTTTGCAAACTTTTAGCAAAAAGAACTAATTTTCTTGCAAATTATTTTGTCAATTTGGGGAATATTCTTAAGGGATGATTGAAATTTTTGCTTGTAATAGGGATGACCAAATTAATAGTTACCCCTTTATAAGCATTACAGCTGCTAGTTTGTTATATTGTGGATTGTTATAGGTAGTCTGTCAAAGACACAACTATAGGTTAGCAACTTTTGCCAGAAACTGTATATATTTCCCAATCTTACAAAGAAATACCATGAATTATGCTCGATAAAACGCCTAATCAAGATCAACGACAACTATGCCTACGCTTACACTAGATGTTACCATATTCAGTATATTCCTAGCACTCAACTTAATCGTAGGCCTTATCTATGGCCGAAGGGTCAAAACTATCCATGATTATGCCCTAGGAGGAAAAAACTTCTCTAGCAGTACGATCACAGCTACCATCATAGCCACCTGGTTTGGAGGGGGATTTCTCTTCTATAACTTGGCCAATATCTATTCTACTGGCCTGTACTTCATTATACCAGCTCTCGGACCTGTTATCTCCCTCTTAATCACTGGGCAGTTGTTGGCCGTACGCATGGAAGAGTTCTTGAATAAGCTTTCTGTAGCCGAAGCCATGGGCGATCTATATGGGAGGGTAGTGCGCATCATTGCTGCACTAAGTGGAATCTTCAAATCGATAGGAGGAGTAGCTATTCAGTTTCAGGTCATTGGCAGAATAATGACCTTGATACTGGGCATCGAGGGGCCAGAGGTTATTGTGTTGGCTGCTAGTATCGTTATGGTCTATTCAGCCTTTGGAGGGATTAGAGCCGTTACCTTCACTGATGTGGTGCAGTTCTTCACTTTTGGAACCTTTATTCCGATGCTGGCACTCATCATCTGGAACAACATTAAAGACCCTAATAAAGTAGTAGAAACACTGGCTACTAATCCCATCTTTGACCTCAAAGAGGTGGCAGGCTGGAATACAAAATTTATCAGCTCTATAGCACTGATGCTTTATTTCGCTATCCCTGGTACGTTTCCCCCTACATTTCAGCGAATTTCTATGGCTCGTGACGTGAAGCAAGTGAAGCAATCTTTCACCTACGCATCTTTGATAGCGTTGCTCATTATTGCTTTCGTAGCCTGGGTAGCAATTTTACTATTAGCTGACAATGCAGAGTTAGAAGCTAGCAAGCTGGTCAATTATATTATAGATCAATATGCCTACCCAGGACTCAAAGGATTGCTAGCTATAGGCATTGTGGCTTTGGCCATGTCCACGGCGGACTCTTATCTGAATTCATCTGCTGTGTTGTTTGCCAACGACTTGGCTGCGCCACTGGGACTTACCACTACCAAATTAACTTTTACTGCTAGAGTCTTTGTACTAATCTTGGGAGTGCTTGCCTTGCTACTGGCATTATATGAGACGGATCTCCTGTCTTTGATGTTACTCTCTGGTAGCTTTTATATGCCTATCGTCAGCGTACCTTTACTACTAGCCATTTTTGGCTTCCGTAGTAGTAAGAGACCTGTTCTTATCGGTATGGCAGCAGGATTTGCCACAGTAGTCTTGTGGCGTAACTGCTTCACCTATACTGGTATCGATAGTGTAATGCCTGGCACACTAGCTAGTCTTATCTTTCTTCTAGGAAGCCACTACCTGTTACGAGAAAGAGGCGGGTGGCAGAAGATAGGTCCTACTAGTCTACTAGCCATAGAGCGTCAAGAACGAAGGGAGGCATGGCGCAGACGCATGAAAGCCATCAAAAATTTTAAGCTCTATCCCTATCTACAACAGAACCTCCCCAAGCAAGAATATTTCTACTTCTTCTTTGGTCTCTACACTATTGCGGCTACTTACGCTGCTTTCTACACCATTGGTGCCGCTGAGGCTAAAGCTTACCAAGACATCTATGAAGGCATCTGCCATACCACCCTCTTTGCTACGACAGCCTTCTTGACCTTCCCTATCTGGCCACCTACAGTCAAAAGCCAGCGCTTCATTACCTTCTTCTGGCCTGTAGGTATCTGTGCCATCTTGTTCTTTGCAGGCACCTTGCTAGTGCTCATGAGCCACTTCCATATCATGCAGGTCATGATCTTGCTAGTCAACCTCTTGGTAGCTGTGCTGCTGCTGCGCTGGCCACTGGCCCTAGTCCTAGCTGCCACTGGGGTGCTAGCTGCTGTATCCTTTTTCAAATATTACTACCCAAGCCCAGAGACAGTACCTACTACCTTAGATATGCTTCAGTTTAAAGTCATCTATGGCCTATTGCTACTCAGCAGCTTGCTCATTGCCCTTTTCAAGCACAAGGAAGCTAACGAAAGGTTAGCGCTTAAAAATGCATCCCTGTTAACTACTAATCAAGAAACCACCAGCGAGCTATTAGCAGCCTGTAGGGATAGAAAAAAGTTTGCTAAGGCTTTTCGGACATCAGGGGCACCTGCTTTGGCCAGGCTAGCTGGGTTAAGCAAAGAGATCGTAGAAGAGACCAAAGACTTAAATCTACCTCAGGAGCTTACCCCCAAAATTATTCAGCTCCATGAGCAGTTAAGTCCTATTGCTCTGCACCTGGATAGGCTAGACCACCGGGCAGTAGGCTACCTGCGCCTAGAAGTAGCTACCATCACCATTGATGCACTGCTACAAGCAACACAGAAGAAGCTACACGTCAGAGAGTTAGGTAAGCATATCAATTGGAAGCAGAGGACACAACACAAGGAGGTGGAGTGTGACGTGGCTAGGATAGAATCTCTGCTGATGAATAGCATCTCCTTTATACAAAATGTTGCTGGCCAAGGTGTATCTATCCTGGTAGGAATAGAAGATACGCAGCTAGGCTATCCAATGAGCTTAGTAAAACCAGGCTACACCAAAAAGGTAGCTGCCTTGCGCATCACCTTTACTACGGCCTCCATGCTTCCTGGATTAGAGAAGCTCTATCTAGCTCAGATGGACCAAGATACTTCCCCCTTACCTGAGACTATCGCTGACTTGCCCCTAGTAGCTAATGAGCGTATTTTGAAAGCCCACTATGGTTATACCAGTACCATGGCTATGGGCAAAAGCTTGACCCAGGTTTATGTGATTCCTGTGCAGCTCAGAGCAGTACGTCCCCAATCCATGGACTTGCCAGAGATGGAGCTAGATGCTGAACTCATCCATACTGATGACATGTATCCAGGAGCACAGGAGCAAGAGGCTGTCTTCCTCAAAGCCGTTCAGGAGCGTACGCAAGCTGACTTAGCGCTTATACGTAAGGCCATTAAACTGATCAAGCAATACCATGGTCCTATGCGGCGCCAATCAGGCGAACCGTTCTACTTACACCCCCTAGCTGTGGCACATATTGTGCTAGACTATAATCAAGAAGCAGCAACGGTGCTAGGCGCACTGCTACATGATATAGTAGAAGATACGTCGCTCACGCCAGATCAGCTAGCGATACTCTTTAACAAGGAAGTAAGATCGATTGTTGATGGAGTGACGCACCTTGATAGTCACAAAGACACGTTCTATAAAGTGAAGCTTTCACCCTATGAGAACATCCGTATGCTCTTAGGGGTATCGGACCAGCGAGTGTTGTATGTAAAGATCGCTGACCGTATGCACAACATGCGCACGATCCAGTATAAGCCTTACAAGAGTCAGCGTAGGACTGCAGAGGAGACGCTCTTATTCTTTGTACCCTTGGCTGAGCATTTGGGCCTTAAGGAGGCTGCAGCAGAGTTCAAAGAGCTTTGCTTTAAGGTATTGACTGAAAAGTAATAGCATATACAGCTGCAATGAGATTATAGACTGAGCTAGAGTTACTTACAGGGTATAGGAAGAGATAGTATGTATGTACGTTTAGTGGATATAGGGTATAACTTCAGCTTGCTAATAAGTGCAGTAGCATTTTTGCGCATATTTTCTGTCTGTGCAGCACCAAAACGACTATCAACATCAAACCGTCTAGGCATATCTGTCAGGACATTGATGCTTGCTAGAACCCTAGAGGTGTTATAACTGAATAAATCGTCGCCCTAACTATGCCCTACACGCTGTTGTTGTATAGCTTCATCCCCAATACGCTCAAAAAGCAGCATAGGTGCTTGGATCAGGTTACCTGGTTGTAGGAGATCTATACTACCTGCTTCATCCCAACTTACAGCCCCTAGCGAAAGCATAGCATATAGTTTCTGACTGGTAAAAGGTAAAAAAGGCTCACCCAAAATAGCAATGTTGGTAGTGAGTTGTAGGGCTATATTCAGTACCGTTTGTACCTGTTCCTTGTTTGACTTGATCAGGTGCCAAGGTGCTGTCTCAGCCAAGTATTTGTTGCCTACCCTAGCAAGCTCCATCCAACCCTGGATAGCTTCTTTAAACTTGAATTGCTCAATAGATTGTCCTATTTGTTCATAATATTGTTCTATTTGTGCTATTACTGATCGATCTATGTTTGTTAGCGTTGTTCTTGCAGGTACAGTACCGCCAAAATACTTATGCACTAGCACCAAGGTTCTATTTACAAAGTTACCTAAGGTAGCCACTAGCTCATTGTTATTTTTAGCTTGTAAATCCTGCCAGGTAAAATCACCATCCTTATTTTCTGGCGCATTCACACAGAGCACATACCGCAATACATCTTGCTTATCTGGGAAGTCAGTCAAATACTTATGTAGCCATACAGCCCTATTCTGTGAGGTAGAAATTTTTTCTCCTGCTAGGTTCAAAAATTCATTGGCAGGAATATGCTCTGGTAAGATAAAGCCACCATGGGCTTGGAGCATCACAGGAAAGATGATGCAGTGAAAGACGATATTGTCTTTGCCGACAAAATGAATGAGCTTGGCTTGTGGATCCTTCCAGAAAGTCTCCCAGGCTTGTCCGTGCGTAGCAGCCCATTCTT
The DNA here is from genome assembly GCA_039028755.1 of Bacteroidota bacterium. Taxonomy (GTDB): domain Bacteria; phylum Bacteroidota; class Bacteroidia; order Cytophagales; family Amoebophilaceae; genus JBCCHM01. Next base: position 5,040 of record JBCCHM010000037.1, read on the forward strand.
GCGTAGCACTGATATAGCCAATGGGAGCATCAAACCAAACATACAGTACCTTATTGGTAGCTTCTGGCAGGGGTACAGGAACGCCCCAGGCTAGGTCACGCGTTACAGCACGAGGCTGGAGGCCCTGCTCTAGCCAAGCCTTACACTGCCCATATACATTAGCCTTCCAGTTTGGGTGCTCTGCTAGAATCCACTGCTTCAGCCAAGCTTCATATTTGTTGAGCGGAAGGTACCAGTGCTTGGTAGGCTTTAAGGCAGGCTTATTGCCACTCAAGGCTGATCTGGGGTTGATTAGTGTTTCAGGGCTTAGGGTAGCACCGCATGACTCACATTGGTCACCATAGGCTTCTGGATGACTACATCTGGGGCAGGTGCCATGTATGTACCGGTCTGCTAAAAACTGCTGGTAGGCCTGGTCATAGTATTGTTCGGTCTCATGTATCTCTAAAACACCTTGCTGATGGAGTGTGGTAAAGAAGGCTGAAGCAGTCTGATGATGTAGCTTAGAAGAGGTCCGAGAGAAGGTATCAAAGCTAATTCCTAGGTCCTGCAGGGACTGTTTGTTGAGGCTATGGTATTTATCTACAATCTGCTGGGGTGTAGTACCTTCTTGCTGGGCTCTGAGCGTTATAGGTACGCCATGCTCATCAGAGCCACTAATAAAGAGCACACGATGGTTTTTGCTGCGTAAATACCGCGCATAGATATCAGCAGGGATGTAGACACCAGCTAGGTGACCTATGTGAATAGGGCCATTGGCGTAAGGAAGGGCTGCTGTAATGGTATAGGTGTGTTGCTTAGTTTGGTGAGCCATGGTTGAAGCTTTATTGCTGGTCTATTATGTGTTGCCTAGCTGGCTGTAAAGCTACTTGAACTTGCAGTGTATACCCATCTATATCAAGCACTTTTCCGTCAGCTACTGTCTCTGCTAGCACAAGCTGTAGGGCTTGTGTTTCTTGACAAATATAGGCTTGGTGTTGTGCTATTGCCTCACCAACGAGGCGTTCTGTTGGAGCTATTGCTATGCTGATTTTATCTTGCACAGCTAAGCCCATATCCTTGCGTATGTTTTGGATGCGGTTCACCAGGTCGCGCGCTATACCTTCTTTTCTTAAGGCATCATTGATGGTGATGTCTAGCGCTATAGTAGTGCTCCCTTGGGTTGCTACAGACCAGCCAGGCATATCTTCTGAGGTAATCACCACATCTTCTAGGGTTAGGTGGATGTGCTCCTCACCCACTAATAAAACGAGGTGTTGCGTTTTTTCTAGCTCCTTGATATCAGCTTGGCTGAGCTGGGAGATGGCATGGCTAATGGCTTTTACTTGGGTACCGTAGCGTTGACCTAGCTTTTTAAAGTCTGGCTTGATTTTTTTAGCTATAATCGTAGTAGTATCAGCTATGTATTCAATGTGTTTGACATTCACTTCAGCTAGGATTAGCTCTTCTATGGAAGCTATTTGTTCCTTCATGGACGCATCGGAAACAGGGATGATGAGCTTAGCCAGGGGTTGTCTGACTTTAATGTTGTGTTTTTTTCTGAGTGAGTGGGCTAAGGATACAATGGTTTGTGCTTGGTACATCTTTGTTTCTAAGCTAGTATCTATAGCACTAGCCTCAGCTTGTGGCCAGTCACTCAAGTGTACAGACGCAGCTGGTTCTTTTTGGGTTACATAATTCAGGTCTTGGTACAAGCGCTCTGTGTAGAAAGGTGCTATAGGTGATGCTAGCTGCGCCACTATGACTAAGCAAGTGTACAGCGTCTGGTAGGCAGCTTGCTTGTCTTGGTTTTGTTCTCCTTTCCAAAAACGTTTTCTATTGAGCCGTACATACCAGTTGCTCAAATCATTTACTACAAAATCTTGGATGGCTCGGCTAGCCTTAGTAGGCTCATAAGCCTCGTAAGCTGCTGTTACGGTTTGTTTCAGGCTATTCAGTCGAGAGATGATCCAATGGTCGATCCCTGTACGCTCAGCCAGGGGTATAGCTGGCTCAGCAAAGCTAAATGCATCTAAGTTGGCATAGAGCGCAAAGAAGTTATATGTGTTTTGTAAGGTAGTAAAGAACCCAC
>JBCCHM010000038.1:0-7031 GCA_039028755.1 Bacteroidota bacterium
AAGCACTTTTGTTGGTTTATAGGACCAAAAATATACTATTTATCAGGAGGAAACAGATCGGGCATAACTGCAGGTTCAGTTGCTAGTAATAATGATAGTTTGAATATCAATGCTATTGCAGAACCAAGACAACGGCCTTCAAAGTATGATGTGAGCATAGATGTCGGATTTGACTATGAAACTGGTTCTGGATTCATTTGGGGTCTTATGATATACTCTCAAGGTCTGGTAAATGTAGTAAAAGAGCCTAAGCCATTCAAGAACTATGGCTTACCGTTTTTGAGACTAGGTTACAACTTCGGCAAGCTCATGCAATAGCCAGAACCATGCTAGGTTTTGTTAGTAAACGTCCTAATTCCTGCGTCTACCCTGGGTCATATAAAACATTAGTATCTTAGCCCTGCTAAGGTACTATTCGGTATGACTATAAAGCCACTTGTGAGCACTGGCTCTAGCCAGCTTCTCAATCACCGTCTAGGCCTAAAAGCCTGACTGGCTGCGTGTTAAGTTCCCTACTGGCCGAGCATACAACAGGTTCCGCGCCCATTACTGCCCAACAGTAGCTCCACACCATTTGAACCAGTGGTAATTGTCCTAATATGGGCGAGTGCTGGGAAGCAGGAGACTGCCACTTTTATGATGTTAGGCAACATTTGTACAAGAAGTTGCACTTTCTAGACTGTAGCTACTGGCAGACCTACAGAGTATAATGTAGAAGAGTCCAAGCGTGTAGCACAAGCCATTCAGCGGACGGGTATCAGCATGCTGCGATTACCTCAGTCAAGCGGAGATTTGGTATCAGAAAGTGCGAGCAACCAAGAAACTTTTTCCGCATACAACCACTGAGACGCTGGTCCCTGATGTGCAAGGAAGTTGAGAGGTCCTGTATCGGATGATTGATGCAGGCTAAGCAGTAGTGTTGCACAATATGGAGACTGTGGAATATTTGTATAGCAAGGTAAGACCTCAGGGCAAGTATGTACGCAGTTTAGATCAGATGCATCAGGGAATACAGTAAAAAACCAAGTCAGGCATTATGCTCGTTCTAGGAAAAACTGATGATGGGGTCTACCAAGCTATGTGATGATCTGATTGAGTATAGACTAGATACCTTGACCCTAGGCTAATACCTATGGCCTACTAAGATGCATCTAGCAGTAGTAGCATATGCTCATCGTTTGAGCACTATAAATAAGAGGGCCTGAAGAGAGAGCTCAAGTATGTAGGCAGGCAGGACCTTTGGTGAGATCTTCCTATCGTGCAGAGCGGCATGTACACGGATAGCTTATTACTTATCCTAGTCTCTTCACCATGGAATCAGACAATAATAGCTGATGCTACCTACTGGTGCTGGGGATCATGTCTTCTAGCGCTTCCTGGGCGTGATCAACGCTTGCTACCTGGTTGATAATAAGTATTAGCTGACTTTTTATTTCTTTTAGCTGGCATCGTTGGGGACGTTGCTGTATATAGGCAATTACATGTGATAAAAGGGATGAAGCAACCTTATGCTGCTGTTCTACAGCAAAGTAACATCGCATGGTGCCTGTTTTTATCTTTATCTTTTGAAGCATAAGCTGCTTGGCAGTCCATCGTAGTTTCACTACTTTAATGAGTTCCTGTACAGACAGAGGTAAAGGCCCAAATCGATCTTTGAGCTCTTTTTGAAAGCCTGCTAAAGCAGCCGGACCTTCTATACTATCTAGTCTAGTATAGAGTCTGAGTCTCTCGCTAGTATTGCTTACATAAGTATCAGGGATTAAGAGCTCCAGGTCTGTCTCTATGATACAATCAGCTATGGGCGCTTGAGATTTTTTGGCTAGCTCTTCAGCAAAGAGCTCCTTAAATTCTCCTGTTTTGAGTTCTTGCACAGCCTCATCCAGTATTTTACAGTAAGCTTCAAACCCCACATCAGCAATAAAGCCACTTTGCTCTGCGCCTAGCAGATCACCAGCACCACGGATGTCTAGGTCACGCATAGCTACTTTAAACCCATCACCTAGGTCACTAAATTCCTTCAAAGCACTGAGCCTCTTGCGTGCCTCTACCGTCAGACTAGCAGTAGGGGGGGCTAGGAGGTAGCAAAAAGCTTTTTTGTTAGAACGCCCTACTCTACCTCGCATTTGGTGTAGGTCTGAAAGTCCAAACATATGGCTGCTATTGATGATGATGGTGTTGGCGTTGGGGATATCTAAGCCTGACTCTATGATATTGGTAGAGACGAGGATATCATATCCACCTGTTATAAACTGAAGCATTCTTTGCTCTAGCTGAGTACCTGCCATTTGCCCGTGTGCCACGCCAATCCGATACTCAGGAACTAGCTTATGCACCATATTGGCCACTTCTTCGATGTCTGCTATACGATTATGCACAAAAAAAACTTGGCCCCCTCGCTGCACTTCATAGTGAATAGCCTCTTGGATAAGTGTCTTATCAAAGCTATGGATGGTAGTTTCTACGGGTTGTCTATTGGGCGGAGGTGTAGCAATAATACTGAGATCTCTGGCTCCCATAAGGGAAAAATGCAGGGTCCTAGGAATAGGCGTGGCAGTGAGGGTAAGTACGTCTACATGGACTTTAAACTCTTTGAGCCGCTCCTTAGCTTTAACACCAAACTTCTGCTCCTCATCAATAATCAGCAGGCCTAGGTCTTTGAATTTTACAGCCTTATTAAGTATTCTGTGAGTACCTATCAAAATATCTATCTGCCCCTGTGCGGCTGCTTGTAGTACTTGCTTGATCTCTTGGCTAGGCTTAAACCTGTTGATATAGTGTATCTGAATAGGAAAACTGGCTAGCCTGCTTTTAAAGGATTCGTAATGCTGCAAGGCTAGTATGGTAGTAGGGACTAGCACTGCTACTTGCTTACCGTCATTGACAGCTTTACAGGCTGCTCGAATAGCTACTTCTGTCTTACCAAAACCTACATCACCGCAGACTAGTCGATCCATAGGATAGGGAGCTTCCATATCTTTCTTGACATCAGCCGTAGCAGCTGCTTGGTCAGGCGTATCTTCATATATAAAAGAAGACTCGAGCTCAGCTTGTAAAACTCCATCTTGACTAAAAGCAAAGCCTGGTGCATGCTTTCTTTGGCTGTATAGCTGGATCAGCTCTTTAGCAATATCCTGCACCCTGCGCTTTACCTTTTTCTTTTTTTGTTCCCAGGCTGCGGTACCTAGTTTACTCACTGTAGGGATGGCTCCTTCCTTGCCTGCGTACCTAGAGATTTTGTGCAGTGCATGCAGGCTGACACAGACCAGGTCATTATCTTTATAGACTAAGCGAAGTACTTCTTGCTCTTTGCCATTTACTACTACCTTACTAAGCCCAGCAAAGCGCGCAATCCCGTAATCGATATGCACTACATAGTCACCCAGCTGTAGAGTCTGTGCCTCCCGCAGGGTAATGGCCTGGGTTCTAGAGTACTTCTGTGGGTTTTTGTAGCGGTAGTAGCGCCCAAAGAGCTGATGGTCTGTATAGCAGGCTACCCCTACTTGATGATCGATATAGCCTTGGCTAAGACCTAGGTATAGTGGTTGGAAGTGCACTGATGCATCAAGCTCTATGAATATGCTAGTCAGCCGCTCAAACTGGCTTGAGGATTCTGCTGTGAGGATGTTGGTAAGGCCTTTTTCTTGATTTTGGTGTAAATTTTCAGCTAGGAGCGCAAATTGCTGATTAAAAGCAGGCTGCGCAGAGGTTGGGTAGGTAAGGACTTCATTGGGCTTTAGGTAAAACCTAGTGCCGAACTCTATCAGAGAGAATCTTTGCAAAGCTTCTTCCCAACTGGCTGGTGTCTCATACAGTGCCTCAGGGGGTTGTTGTGGGGTCTTTTCAGCTGCTTGCTGCCCTTCTAGCGTTTGAAAAACAGTTATTGCCTGTTGGTATCTTTGCTCGATAGTGCTCAGGATCGATGCATAGTCTTTGATCCATATGAGGGTATTGGTAGGTAAAAAGTCTAAGAAAGATTGATAAGCTGTAGGCATAGATGATGCCTGGATGTAGGGCACGATAGCAGCGTCCTGTACGCGCTCTAGTGAGCACTGGTTGGCAGGGTCAAACGTACGGATGCTTTCTACTTCCTGGCCTAGAAGCTCTATTCGATACGGAAGCTGGTATGCATAAGAAAAGATGTCTATGATCCCCCCCCTAATAGCCCATTGCCCTGCTTCATATACAAAGCCAGTCTTTTCAAAGCCCTGTTCACTCAACTTTGTTACTAGATCTGTCATCATCAGCTTCTCTCCTACCTCAATAGTCAAGGTGCTCCTAGCCAAGCTAGCTTGAACAATCACCTTAGTAGGTAGCGCTTCAGGATAAGTCACGATAAGCCGATTAGGTTGATCCGGCTTACTCAGCTGATATAAGACTTCTGTACGCATCAGTATGTCAGCACTGGCTACGGAGGCTACTTCGTAGGGTTGCTGGTGCGCAGCAGGGTATAGCAGCACCTTTTTTTGAGGTAGGAGATTCTGTAGATCGCTATAGAAGTAAGCTGCATCTTCTCTGTCATGCAAGACAAATAATTGCGTAGACGTGGTGAGCTCACGCACAGCAGCAGCTAATACAGCAGGTAAGCTACCTGTAGTACCTTTAAGCTGGAAGCATTGGCTAGAGGGAACTCGGAATTTTTGAGCCAATACCTTTACCCACCCATTTTGCTTGTAAAGTGCTATGAAGTCTGCTACTTGCAACGGAGCCAATTGTTGATCAGCACGAAGTTATAAAACTAGAAAATAGAATTAAGATCAGTGGTTTAATGCAGGCGCCAATCCCTGCGTCCAAGCCTATATAATAGCAAGCTGAAAAGTAATGTAAGACTTAGGTTACCTGCTATAGTGCTAGCCCAGCTTGTATACGTTATACTGCGCATTAGCGGTACTAGACTGGCCGTTCCTACGATATAAGTCAGCCCACGTCCTGCCTGATAGGGAATGCGGTAGTGCTTCTGTCCTTCGAAATAGCAAACTCCACTCATAGCAGCATAGCTAGTTATTGTTGCCCATACACTACCCCAATAGCCCATACGAGGCACTAAAAGTACATTCAATACAATGGTTACAGCAGCGCCCATACCTGTTATTAAGGTGCCATAGTATGTCTTATCAGTTAGCTTAAACCATATTGATAGATTGTAGTAAACCCCTAACCACAAATAAGCCAACAATAGATAGGGTACTATCTCAATACCAGTCCTGTATTCGGGACTTCTGAGAAACAGATAACCTAGTAAGTCGAGGTTGGCACTAACAGCAAATAAGATAAAACAAGCAATGAGGATAAACCCATGCATCACTTGGCTAAAAAGGATAGGAGCGTGTTTATTGGGGGCATGGGCAAAGAAGAAAGGCTCGGCAGCATACCGAAACGCCTGGATAACTAGAGACATGAAAATAGATAATTTATAGCAGGCACCAAATATACCTAGTACAGCCTCATTACTTTTCCCTGGGTAAAAGCCTATTGGCAATAAATATTTGATCAAAGCTCTAGAAAGCATCTCATTAACTGTGCCTGCTAGGCCCATCAGCAGCAACGGGAAAGCATAAGCTAGCATGGGCTTAAGCTGTTGCCAAGGAAGATGAAACCTGAGCTGTATCAGAGACTTACCCAATAGTGGCAGTAACGCAGCATTAGCTATGAGGTTAGCTAAGAATACATATGCTACATGTCCACCAGGATTATAAAAACGGGCAACAAAAGGCTGTAGGGAGGGTAAGGTATGACCTGTATATATCCTGGCTAAGCTATAGAGTAGTAAGAGATTGAGCGAAATATGTAGGCCTATCTGCAAGAGCTTAGCACGAGCAAAAAAAATAGGCTGTTTTCTAAGGCGTAGCTGAGCAAATGGCATAGCTAGCACAGCATCAATAGCCAGGATAGCAGCTAAGTAGTAGATATAGTGCTCGCAACCAGGATAGCCAATCCAGCTAATAAGCGACGTAGCAAAGAGCACTAATAGCACTGAAAATAGTAGACTCGTCAAGAGTATGGCACTGGTAGCGATGTTGAAGCTCTGTAGTGCTTGCCCTTGAGCAGCGAACCGAAAATAAGCTGTCTCCATACCATAGGTGTATAGGATGCTGAGAAAGGCTGCATAAGCATAAAACTCTGTGACAACGCCATATTCTGCAGGTGAAAAGATACTAGTATAAAAAGGGACAAGTAGATAGTTTAATACCCTGCCTACAATACTACTCAGCCCATAAATAGCAGTTTCGTTGGCAAGCTCCTTAATAACATACATTGGATGACAAATAAGTAGGGCTAATCTACAGAACTTGTCCTGTAAAAGCTCTTAGTAGAGCTATAGAGTCAGGTTTAGCGTCAATAAGGGGCTACACAAATTTGTTCAAGTAGCTTGCCTTTGGCTCAAGAGCAGTAGTGAAAAGTTTCGCACTGGCTAAGCTGACTTTGCTTGTGACACACTTTTTTGACTAAAAGTGAGCTGCGTTGCCCAACGCATCGCATATTGGGTGGTTATCTAGTCGCTCCTTAATAACTCTCGAAGGTTCTACGCAACACAAATTTCCTGGGAGATAGCCCTAGCAGTTTTGCCACTGTGCAGTACAGAGGATACAAGCAAAAAAATGCTAAATCCCCTAGCAATAGCCTAAAGTTGAGCCCTATACCAGCCAATAGGCTATTCAACCTATCGCCCAGCCTGCCCTGCAGATAATTCCGTCTCAGCCTATCTTCCCATTTCAAATGCCATATCAACGCTTCTATCCCTGAACGACCCCTACAACGTAACTTATGCCGCTCACACCATAACCACGCTTGCCTGTACACCTGCCCAGTAAGATTACTTCACTATCTCCCACTTTTTTATGGCCCCTGTAGCCTCGATCTACTAGCACGCGACTAAACTCCTTGCCAAACATCCTGCCTATCGAAGCCAGCGCCACTGACAAGGTTTTACTATCGTGGGGGTTGCCTGTAAAATGATTAACTCCGACCACCACATTGCTACTAGGCAAAGTCGCTAGCGTTACTTTCGAGACAAACTCATACTGCTTACCAAC
>JBCCHM010000039.1:0-6922 GCA_039028755.1 Bacteroidota bacterium
CCCAAATAGGCCTCGGAAGAGCTGTAATACTTGCTCAAACTCCTTTGGGTTATCCTTGAATTCCAGGAATGCACTGTTAATAGGCGTATCATACTCATCGATCAGTACGTATACGGGCCTGCCAAAGTGTCTGTAGAGCAGCTCGCTCAGGAAACGCAGACTGTCTTTTATGTCTTTTGCGCTGAGAGTACCCTTATAGTAATGCTGTAGTTTCTCCTTCTGACTGACTTCCAGTATACCTCCTTCTGCTTGGATATACTGCTTCAGATACCTATGTTTTATATAGAGCTCGATGACTTGGTCTTTGACACCTTCTTCTATTTCCTGATAAGAACTACCTTTCACGTCCTTGAACCCCAGGCTAATGACTGGATATTGTCCTTGGTAGTCTTTGACTAGATCCGGACACTGCTGGACAATCCTCAGAGGATACAGCTGTTTGATTTTACCTGTCTTAAGCCCTATCACTACTTCCCCGCCAGCAAAGAGCTTGTGGTTGAGACATTGCTCTTGCGCTAAGGGAACGCCCTGCGCATCTACCTCTATAGACAGGAAGCATCGCAACATGTCCATATTCAGACTCTTGCCCCAACGACGGGGACGCGTAATCAAGGCTACTTTGCCAACACTCTCCTCTAAGAACTCTTGTATAAACATACTCTTGTCGACAAACACATTGTTTTCTAAGAGTAACTCAGCGAAGCTGTCTGTGCCTGCCTGTATTTGCGGCTTGGTATTCATGGAGTAAATTTAGTGCTTTTCTCCTACTTACTCATACCTGGTGCTAGAGCCTAGATGCATTTACAAAACTGGCCTTTTTGTTGTCATTAGACTTCTTGCATAACTGTGGTTCTATAATCTTCCTTTGTATATAAAAACAATGTATTTTAAAAACCTTGCTAGAGGTCTACTATAATATGACTTTTTATAGGCTATTTGATAAATAGCCTATAAAAAACCCTTGTGCTTTTGACAAGGTTATACCGTTGCGAAGCTTATAAAGATTGTTGTTTATAAACTTTAAAAGAAGGGTATTAGCTTAGTTTTGCAATGGTCGCTTCCCGCCTTACTGTACAAAAGCTTTCTTTGCCTGAAGAGGTTCGTAATGCTAAGCCCTGGGATGGGCTTGTGCAAAGACCTGTTTTAGCTTTTCTAGGGAGTTATGGGTATAGAGCTGGGTAGTAGCTAAGCTCTTGTGTCCTAATAGCTCTTTGATCGAATTCAGATCAGCACCATTGTTGAGCAAATGCGTAGCAAAAGTGTGGCGTAATATATGTGGACTATGTCGATCTGCCTTAGCGTAGATACTTAGGTATTTTTTGACGATCTTATACACGAGCATAGGGTAGCATGGTGCTCCTGTTGTAGTAACCAAAAGTAGTCCTTGCTGACTACAGGTGGTAGCATCTCTATGTGCTTGATACTGCTCAATGACCTGTCTTAAGTATTTAGGAAATGGTAAGATTCGCTCCTTATTGCGTTTGCCTAAAATTTTGAGAGTGCTGTCATGTAGATTGATGTCCTGGTCTCGTAGGCTGAGTGACTCACCTAAGCGTATACCAGTGCCGTAGAGGAGTTCTAGTACCAGCTTATCGCGCCAGCCCTCAAAAGTATCGGCAAAGTCATGATGATCTAGTAACCTGAGTAGCTCAGGCTCTCTGAAAAAAATAGGTAGCCCCCTTTTTATTTTGAGTGCCTTGAGCTTCGCAGTGGGGTTTGCATGGTTGTATCCTTTGGAGCGTAAAAATTTATAGAAGGCTTTGAGTGAAGCTATCTTACGATTGATGGAGCGGTTACTTAGCCCATGATTAGCCAGTGCCACGATCCAGGCACGCAAGGCTGTGTGATCGGCTTTCTCGACCTGAGCGGTTGGGGAGTAGCGTTGGAGGTAAGCAAAAAATTGCTTCAAGTCTGTATAGTAAGCTTTAACCGTATACTCGCTCAAACGTCTCTCACAAGAGAGGTAATTGGTGAACAACGCAGCAATCATAAGGATACTTCATTACAGGAAGGGTAGGCCGCTACAGTGAGCTAAAAGTCATCATTGGCTTGCTCTAGCACGCAGCTGCTGCTTATAGATTGCCTTAAGCTTTTTATCTCTGCGCTTTCTAGAAGTTTTGATGTAGTACCTCCTTTCTCGTAGGTCCTTGAGTACTCTTGTTTTGTCTAGTTTTTTTTTAAACCGCCTTAAAGCCTTTTCGACAGGCTCCCCTTCTTTAACATATACTATAATCATAGCTTGGTCTATTTTACATAGATTACAAATCTAGCCTACAAATCATAATGGGACAACTTCTGGTTACTTAGCTGTCACGGCTATAGCGTTAGCGTGTATAAATCACCTCATTGTGCATGGCTACACAAAGGATTGCCCAGCTAGCTGAATCAGGTTATCGATTTTATCTAAAAGCTGTTGCTCTTCTTCGGTTGCGCTATTTTTTAATCTTAAGCTATCCACTAGGCAGTCGAAGGCTACCATGGCTAGCAAGTCTTGTTTATCATTTATACCAAACTTCTCTTTGTAGGCTTTTACCTGGCTATTGACCATTTTACCTGCTGTCCGCACACGTGCCTCATCTGCTACATGTACCTTCATAGGGTACTCTCTATCACATATTTTAATCTTTATAGAAAGCTCTTCCATCATTTAATTCTTTCAAAGAAAGCTATGCACTGATCGATATCTTTAATATAGCTACTAATCATTTTTCCCATATTAGTTCTTTGTTGCCCTCCTAGCTGCTTAATGACTGTATCGATACCTACTTGTTCGGACGAATGGCGCAATGCTTTTTCTTGTGTAGCAATCATTTGTCTTAGCTGCTCATTCTCTTGCTGTAGCTTTTGTATGTTCATATTGTGCTGGCTACAATGCTCTAGTAGCTGAATAAGCTTCTGTTCTAAGTGCTGGATCCGTTCATGTAGCCTTTCCATGGCTGTTTTATTCTCTGATAATAGCTCCCAGCTGCTTTTCGAACGCATGTATCAAGCGTATCATCACTTTATGAATGCGCTTATCATCTAGTGTTTTGTCCTTGCCTTGTAGTACAAAGGTCAAGGCATAGGCTTTTTTACCCTCGGATAAGGCCCCTCCTTCATATACATCAAATACGAATACGTCTTGAATGAGTGCTTCTTTTTGTTGCTTGATCAAATTTTTAATAGCCTCAAAGGTTATAGATTGGTCTAGTACCAAGGAGAGGTCTCTTTTTACTGCTGGGAATCTAGAGATAGCTTGATACTGAAGCTCAGGCCTAGATTGACCCCAAAGCTTATCCCAGGCTATATCAGCAAAAAATACTGGCTGATTGATGCCTGCATGTTGAAGTAGTGACTGGCTTAATATGCCTGCTGTGACCAAAGGCTTTTGCTTAAAAGTTAATTGCACGCTTGTCTCATAGCATGCGTTTGTAATAGGCTCGCTTGCAAAGTCTACAATACCTAGTCTGTATAGTATCTTGTAAAGTGTAGCGTTCAGGTCTTGAAAGGTCACTGCTCTAGGCTTGCTGATCCAGTTAGGTGCTTCTAGGTTACCAGTAAGCCAAATGCCTAGCCTATTATACTCTACATAACGATTGCCATCTTTGTGGTAGGTCTTTCCAAACTCAAAAAGCTTGAGGTCAGTTTGTTGCCTATTCATATTATGGGCTATAACTTCTAAGCCAGAAAAAATCAATGTTTGTCGCAATATGTCAAGCCGCTCACTTAGTGGATTCAAAATGCAGACGTTATGCGCTTCATCTAGCGTTTTAGTAAGCTTTCCGTAGTCTGATGAGGTAAGTGAGTTGGTGTAAATTTCATGGTAACCATTGGCAGCCAGAAGTGCTGCTATCTTATATGATACTGGCTGCGCTTTTTCTGCTAAAAAAATACTGCCCAACTGTCCTTGTGCTTCAATGCGTCCATAGCCATATATTCTTAGTATTTCTTCGATTATATCCACTTCACGGGTTACATCTACCCTATAGGGGGGGACTATAGCTATGAAGCTATCTTCCGCCGCTTCGCTCAGGGCTATGTCTAGGTTGTTGAGTATCTTTTGAATGCTCGCTGGAGGGATGGCCTGCCCAACGAGCCTCGTAATGTTTTTGTAATAAACCTTTATCCTACTATTTTCAATCCTTGTAGGATAGCTATCTATAACAGCTGAGGTGGTTGTTCCCTGAGTGATTCCTTGAATTAAAAAACAAGCTCTCTGTAGGGCATAGACGGTTATATTAGGATCTGTACCTCGTTCAAAACGGAAAGCAGCTTCTGTTTTAATATCATGTTGCTGGGCCGTTTTGCGAACAGCAGTAGGGGAGAAGTAGGCGCTTTCTAAAAATATACTTTGCGTGCCTTGGCTGATGCTTGTACGCTTGCCTCCTAGAACACCAGCCATAGCTATGTCCCCTGCTTGGTCACTGATCATGAGCTCTCTACCGGTTAAGTTTCTAGTTACACCATCTAACGTAACAAGAGACTTACCTTCTTTTGGTGACTTTACCTGTATCTCCTTACCAGCTATCTGGTCATAATCAAAAGCATGCAGGGGCTGGCCTAGCTCGTGCGTTATGACGTTGGTTACATCAATAATATTGTTGGTAGGATGAATGCCTATGGCTTTGAGTTTATTTTGGAGCCATGGGGGTGATGCTTGCACTTTTACTCCGCTGATGACGATACCTGAATACCTAGGACAGGTCGTATGATCATCTATTTTTACTTGGATGGGTAAGGTTTGAGCGTCTTCCTGTAACTGCGTTATAGCAGGAAACTGTATAGGTCGGTCTAGTATAGCGCGTAGCTCTCTAGCAACCCCTATGTGTGAACAAGCATCGGCTCTATTAGGGGTCAGCTCAATGGTAAAAATGGTATCTCGCTGCTCATCAAAGTACTGAATAGCAGGAGTACCTGGTAGTAGAGAGGTGTCTAATACTAAGATTCCTTCATGGCTAGGCCCTAAGCCAATCTCATCTTCGGCACAAATCATCCCTTCAGATACTTCTCCCTTGATCTTAGCTTGCTTGATCTTAAAGGTTTTTCCTGTATAGCTATGAATTTTTGTTCCTACGGGTGCTATGATTACCTTTTGCCCTATCTGTACATTCGGCGCCCCACAAATGATAGTAAGGGGCCTGCTATCACCTATATCTACACGTGTCTTCTTGAGTTTATCAGCATGTGGATGCTGCTCGCAGGCAATTACTTGACCAATCAATAGTCCTTGTAGGCTGCCCTTAATAGGTTCCAAGGGCTCTATGTTGCCTACTTCTAGACCACTTTGGGTAAGCAGACGTGCAATCTCTTCAGGACTTTCTGGTAGGGAGATGTATTCCTGGAGCCAGTTGAGTGATATTCTCATAATCTAAAAGATAAGGCAAGAAAGTGACAGCTGTCGTAATTATAGAATCTCTGCGTAAAAGAAAGCTCTTTAGCTGCTGTGCGTGTGAAGCTAGCAACTTTCTTGCTTCCAGCTTAAGAACCGCAACTACTATGAGGTCGCATGCCTATTGGTATTGAATAGCTAGGCTATTATCACGTACTATAGAGCTTGTACTATATGAGCACCTGCTCATCGGCAAAGCTGAAATAGCTATCTTCTGCAAAGATGATATGATCTAATACAGGTACTTCCAAAATTTTCCCACCTTTGATGAGTCGATCTGTTAGTTCAATATCAAGCTGGCTAGGTTTAGGATTGTTAGAAGGATGATTATGTACTATGACGATGCTAGCAGCATTGTGGTCGAGTGCAACCTTAAAAATTACCTTAGGATCTACTGCTATCTTAGCTGACCCTCCAATACTTACCAAGTGTTTCTTGATGACGTAGTTAGCTCTAGTAAGCAAGATAATCCAGAACTCTTCATGGAGCTTATCTATAAGCTCCATTCTCATAAGCTGATAAATGTCGCTAGAGCTATTAATCTTTGGTTTTTGGTGGGCATCCTTTTCCCTTCTTCTTCTACCTAGCTCCATAGCACTTACGATGGTTATGGCCTTAGCTTCTCCTATGCCTTTGAATTTTTGAAGCTCCTTGACAGAGCGCTTGGCTAGCTCACCTAGATCGTGGTTATGGTGCTTTAAGATGAGCTGGGCTAAATTAACAGCACTTATATTCTTTATTCCTGAACCAAGTAAAATGCCTATGAGTTCTGCGTCAGTTAGGGCGCTACTCCCTCTCTGCATTAGTTTTTCTCTAGGACGGTCTTCTTTTGCCCAGTCTTGTATCCTTAGATAAGGGGATTGCCCTTGGTGATGTAGCTTATTACTCTCCACAGTAGTATGGATTAGTAAAGGTAGATCTTAAGATAATTCTCAAGTTAAAAATAAAAAACTTGCAGCTATACTACAAGGTTTTGTTCCTAACTAGTAGGCTTATACTATAAGCTGTTAATATACTTGTTTAGGCTAGATTTGTTATTAGCCGCCTTGTTCTTGTGAATGATATTCCTTGCGGCTAACTTATCAAGCATAGCAGAGACTGTCCTGAAAAGGTCTGCTGCTTCTGGCTTATTTGTAGTTTTTTTGAGCTGCTTAATAGCAGTTCTACAAGTTTTTAGTTGGTACCTATTTCGCAAGCGTTTTGTCTCGTTTGCTCTCATCCGCTTGCATGTTGATTGGTGATTTGCCATCTATTATACAGTTATGTCCTTTTAAGAGGAATACAAATGTAAGCCTTGCCTCACATAAAAAAAAGGGACTAGTGCAGTTTAGCTAGATTTAAAGTAAGCTAAGTCACTATGCATCAATGGAAAAACAAGTATTATAAGCGTTCGCATATTGCGGAAGCTGAATGCAGACAATTAATCAAAGGTTGCCCCTCAGTTCTTAATGCATTTGATCCTCATAAAATTATCCATATTTCACCTCACAGTCCTAAAGTCTTTTATGCTAAGATACACCTGCATAGTACTAAATTTTTTGTTGATGATAAGCA
>JBCCHM010000040.1:0-6394 GCA_039028755.1 Bacteroidota bacterium
ATACGGAAGCCTGTTGGCAGGTTCATGATGGCATTCAGGAAGTTTTTGAGTCTATGTTTATTTCCAAAAACTCTTTTGAAGGTAAAGTCATTAGTGGGATCTAGGTATCTACTCATGGCCATATGGTTTATGTATGAATAACCATTAACTTTCGTGTTATTTCAGCTTATTAATCTGCTCTGTACTTAGGCCCGTAACTCCTGCTATCATCTCTACACTAAGATTCCTCGAAAGCATAGTTTGTGCTATCTCTATATTGCGTTTCTTTCTGCCCTTATTATACTCT
Source organism: Bacteroidota bacterium (assembly GCA_039028755.1). GTDB lineage: Bacteria > Bacteroidota > Bacteroidia > Cytophagales > Amoebophilaceae > JBCCHM01. The sequence continues at coordinate 287 of JBCCHM010000040.1, forward strand.
ATTTTTAGGTTATCCGCCTCCCTTTCAGTATTGGCGTATCTATCGCCAGACGCTCATACACCTCGCGAGACGTCTCGGGAGCATGCGTCAGGTAGTAATACCATTTCTCCGTAATACTACTCAAATTATGAGTCCCCTTCTTGAACCTCGGCAACTCCATGAACGTAAAGTACAGGTCTCGAGTCATGCGCATGCGTCTGCCTGTCTAAATATAAGATGAACTTTGTAAAACAATGGCAGCAAGCTATATTTGTGTCGTTTCCACCCGGCCCGTTCGTCTAGGGGTTAGGACGTCAGGTTTTCATCCTGGTAACAGGGGTTCGAGTCCCCTACGGGCTACTTTTATGACTTCTCTCCTTAACTGGTGCGAAACCAGCTTATACCAAAAGCTAAACTATGAACTTCCTGTAATAAATAAATGATGTCAAAATCAAAGACAAGGGCCAAGCCTTGCTTTGTCTCGAGCATACGGGAATCTATACCTACACCTTGCTTGAGTGGATCTCTAAGAAAGGCTATCACCTTTGGGGGGAAAGACCTCTAGCTATCAAGAGATTTTGGGGTATACAAAGGGAAAGCATGATCAGGTAGATGCTGAGATGCTCAATATGCGCCTCGCTTTTCTGAGCAGGTACAATTATGGCAGGTAGTAGAGCAGTCATTCAGGAATGGCTTTTTGTGGGAAGGAGGTTGCTCTGAAGTATGAACAAGTAGCACTCTAGTGGCACTTGTACTATGTGGTCGACCCTTAACAAGCACTAAAATATTGTATTTTACACTTAAAATCACTATTATATCTAACGAAAGCTCATCTATAGATGAGCAACATTTGCAATAAAAACTGTAGTTACCCTACTAAAACTTGCAGAAAAAATAGCATTAGCTATGCTCGCTAAAGCCCCTAATCAAAACCAACTTGATTGCTTTAAAGCTACTCTTAAGCAAATTATTAATCCCAAGCATTCGCTCTCATGCTAGCTCACGATATCCTGCGGAAAAGCCTAGAAGATAACTTTGAACACCTCTATGCGCACACAGGCATTCCTAGGCCATCATTTAATAAAAATGATGGCCATAACACCCTTACAATGTATCTACAAGTGGTGAACGCGTAGTGGCACTGTGGCCAGAAAATCTTTATTATCAATACTTCGTACTGCACAATGTCAAAACTACTAGGAATATCTTCTAAGAAATTTGCGTTTGATAAACCCAGATTCAGTTATTAAGTGCCTACTGCTATCTATTCTCTATTACTTTCCTAAACAGAACTTAGAGAATAAGTCATCTAGCAGATCTTCCGTAGTTATTTCACCTGTAATCTCGCCTAAATGGTGTAGCGCCTTACGGATATCTAGCATGAGCAATTCATTGCTTAAGCTTTGCCCTATTCCCTTTAGCACATCCATCAGGGCGGCTTTACTCTTGGTCAGGCTCTCGTGATGGCGAGCATTGACAACAATAGTAGCTGTAGGCTCTAGCTGGTCTAGTTGCATCAATTCCAAGATACGTGTTTGTAAGTGATCTAGGTTTTGTTTTTGGGCTGCCGAAATCAGTACAAAATCATCTTGCTGAAGGGCTTGTAGCAAGGCAGGCTGGGTAATATCTATTTTATTCCCTACTTTAACAAAAGGGACACCTATACCTTCGAGTTGCCTGGTTGTTTGGTGGATAACCGGTAGTGATTCATTGGCTAGGTCAAAAAGATAGATTATTAGTGAGGCTTGCTGCATGCGCTCCTTGGTCTTAGCAATACCTATGGCTTCTATGGCATCTGCAGTATGATCTCTCAGCCCTGCAGTGTCTATGAATCTAAAGTGCACTCCGCCTATGTTCACTCCATCCTCGATCAGATCACGCGTTGTGCCAGGTATAGGCGATACAATGGCTTTTTCTTCGTTGAGCAGGGCATTGAGCAGGGTAGATTTGCCTACATTAGGCTTACCCGCAATGACTGTAGGGATGCCGTTTTTAATGACATTGCCTAAGGAGAAGCTTTGGATCAGCTGTGTGATAGCAGTTAGTAGCTCTTGAACTAGTTTTTTGAGGCCAGCTCTATCAGCGAAGTCTACATCCTCTTCGGCAAAGTCTAATTCTAGCTCTAGTAGGGCAGCAAAGTGAATGAGTTTTTCTCTGAGCGCCTGAATTTTAGCAGAAAATCCGCCTCTCATTTGCTGTAAGGCAGTTCGATGAGCGATGGCTGAATCAGCAGCAATGAGGTCTGCTACGGCTTCGGCTTGGGCTAGGTCGAACCGACCGTTTAAGAAAGCTCGCTGGGTAAACTCTCCTGGCTTGGCTAAGCGTGCTCCCTGTTTGTTGAGCAGCTGAATGAGTTGGCGAATAATAAAGCTAGATCCGTGACAGGAGATTTCTATGCTGTCTTCTCGGGTAAAAGATCGGGGGGCTCTGAATATAGCGACTAATACTTCGTCTAGTATAGTCCCTTCATCTATGATAGTACCCCAATGGATGGTATGGGAGGCTTGGGCAGTGAGGTCTTTGCCCTGGAATATTGGGTTAACTAGGCTTATGACGCCTTGGCCAGAGAGCCTAATGACTGCAATGGCACTGCTTCCAGGCGGAGTAGCTAGCGCTACAATGGGCTCTTGTTGATGTAGGGGGGCAGTCTGGCGCAAGGCTGATGTTAAGTTACGTTGCATCATGCAGCTGCTAATACTTTAGTATCACGAAAAATTATAAATACTTTTGTCGCAAAAGTACCAGTGATGGAGCAATTCCTCTCGCATAGAACTAAGGCCTTGCCCTCGTCAGCTACGCTGGCTATATATCAGCAAACACGTGATCTAATAGCATGGGGCTATGATGTACGCGACCTCAGCATAGGAGAGCCTAGCTTTCCCACTCCTGCCTACATACAGCAAGCTGCTAAGCAGGCTATCGACGCTGGAGCTTATTTTGGGTATCCGCCTACAGCTGGTTATGCTGACTTGCGAGCGGCTATTGCGCAAAAGCTACGCAGGGACAATGGTATCGTTTGTGAGCCTAGTCAAATTGTAGTCTCTACAGGGGCTAAGCAGGCACTGGCTAATATATGCTTATGTCTATTAGATCCTGGGGATGAGGTGGTTGTGTATACACCTTATTGGTTAAGCTATGTATCCCTCATTCGGCTGGCTGGTGGTAAGCCTGTGTTTATCAAAGGAAAGCAGGAGGATAATTTCGAGCCTAAACCTGAGCAGCTAGACCGAGCTATCACACCCCGAACTAAGGCTATCCTCTTTTCTTCTCCTTGTAATCCTACTGGCCTGATCTTGTCTGAGTCATCGCTTATGGCTATAGCAGCAGTGCTAGCCCAGCATAAGCATGTCTTGGTAGTTGCTGATGAGATTTATGAATATATCAACTTTACGGACAGCTACACAAGCATAGGTGCACTAGAAGGCATGCAAGACCGCGTCATCACAGTCAATGGTTTTTCTAAGGGTTTTGCTATGACTGGCTGGCGTGTGGGTTATCTAGCAGCACCTACGTGGGTGGCTAAGGCATGTGAAAAAATACAAGGACAGCTCACTGCTGCTACTTGCTCTATTGCACAGCGGGCTGCTCTGGCTGCTATTGAGGGGGGTAAAACATTGCTACAGGGTATGGCTGATGCTTATCGCCAAAGGCGTGATCTGGCTATGCAGCTACTAGATGAGCTTCCAGGATTCAAACTTAACAAGCCTTTGGGTGCTTTCTATTTATTTCCAGATATCAGCTATTATTTTGGCCAAACAGATGGACAAACAGCCATTCATAATGCCAATGATTTTTGCATGTACATTTTACAAGAAGCGCATGTTGCCTTGGTGGCGGGTAGTGCTTTTGGGGAGCCTCGTTGTATTAGGCTATCTTATGCAGTTGGTGAGGAAGACCTACAGGAGGCTATTCAGCGGATCAGAAAGGTATTGCATAGACTTAGGCCTAGCTTATAAACAAACGAATACGTCGTCTCTTCAGGCTATTTGATATTGTACGTTGTACAGTTCTGCATAGTAGCCGTTCTGTGCTAGCAGGCGCTCGTGTGTACCTTCTTCTTTTATTTTTCCATTATCTAGTACAAGAATCTTATCAGCATGCTGGATGGTAGCAAGGCGATGTGCTATAAGAATAGCTGTTCTGTCTCGCAGCAATTGGGCAGTAGCCTTTTGGACCAGCGCTTCAGTCTCTGTATCCATAGAAGCAGTAGCCTCGTCTAGTATTAGGATACAAGGGTTATATACTAATACGCGCACAAAAGCCAGGAGCTGCCTCTGGCCCATAGAAAGTGTCATACCTCTTTCCCTCACATTATAAGCATAGCCTCCTGGCAATTGTTGTATGAAGTCATGGATACCTACGAGCTGTGCTGCTTCTATAACGCGTCCTTGGGGAATAGCCTTATTACCTAGCGTGATGTTATCGTAGATACTGGCTGAGAATAGAAACACATCTTGTAAGACCAAGCCTATGTTTTGCCGCAATGCCTGGATGTCATAGTCCAGGATACTCACGCCATCTATGCTAATGACTCCTTGCTGAGCATCATAAAATCGCTCTAGTAAGTTGATAATCGTGGACTTGCCTGCGCCTGTTGCTCCTACAATGGCTAATGACTGCTTGGCCTGGATATGAAAAGAAATGTCCTTGAGCACATAGTCCCCCTTTTCGTAGGCAAAACATATATTCTCAAAGGCAACTGCACCCTGCAGGCGTTCAGGTCGGTAAGTACCTCTATTTTCCACCTGCTCGTTATTCTCTAGCAGCTTGATAATCCTATCTGTACTTACAATGCCCATTTGTAGTGTATTAAAGCGATCTGCCAATTGGTAGAGTGGACGGAAAAACATCTTGAGGTACATCAAAAAGGCTGTCAGCTTGCCCAAAGTTACTTGTCCTTGAACCACGCCTCGAGCCCCATACCAGACCAGTAAGCTGGTGCCGATAGCTCCCATAATCTCTAAAGAAGGGAAGTAGCATGAATAGTATAGTACAGACTTGTTATGAGCTTTTCTGTGTGTCTCGTTGAGAGTACTAAAATTACTAAATTCTTGTTCTTCTCTGTTAAAAATATGTATAATATTCATTCCTGTAACGCGACTCTGTACAAAAGAGTTGAGTTTGGATACGGCATCTCGTACCTTTTTGTAAGCATCTTTAAGCTTTTCCTTGAATAGATAAGTACTTGCGAATAGCAAAGGTAGGGTAGCTAAACTCAGCAGTGCTAGCTGCCAGTCTATGTAAACCATAAAAGCTGCTATAGCTAGTAGCTGCAAGAGGTCCCCTAGCAGCGCAGCAAGCCCTTGACTAAAAACATCTGATAACGCTTCTGTATCTGATATATTCCTAGTTACCAGTCTTCCAACAGGCGTTTTGTTATAAAAGCTGGTTCGTAACTGCGTAGTATACGCATAAAGATGTATACGTAAGTCTCTGACTACGTGCTGGCCTAGCCAGTCTGAGAGGTAAGTGAAGTAGTACTGAACCATCATCTGTATGACCAGCAATACTAGCATCCAAGTCGTCATACTAGCTAGCCCTTGGTAATCTCCTACAGCAACGTAGCGGTCAAGGGTGCGCTGAACCATGTAAGGCCTGCTAGGTGCTAGGACTCCTGTAGCAAAGGTGAGTATGATAAGTAGGTAAAAAATGCCTTGATAAGGCTTTATGAACTTAAAAAGTTTACCTAGAACCTTTCGATCTAAGATTTTGGTATCGCCTGTCTCTTTGTAAAGCATACAGAAACAAAGATGAGAAAAATTCTGGTAGGATTGGCTTGGGCAGTACTTACTTTTAAGCCGGTTGCTAGTGGCGCATAGTACCCCATAGTTCTCCTCCCTGGGAGATGTCTACGCCTAGGTATTACTGTTAATTAAGCATGGCAGTGACTAATGTAGCAAATTTTACTGCTGAAAGAAAATATTCCTCTCGCTTAATAACGGTTGCTATACCCCCAATAATCCTCTGCTTTTTTTTGAAAAAGCGCTCTCTTGCGCTGCTTTTTTTGTATATATACACATCGTAGAAGCCAGCTTGATTACTTTTGGGATGAGGAGGAATCATCACTAGCATAACAACAGCGACTTGGAATCCCCTTTAGCTGAGTGAATTTGATCAAATTGTTCTTTA
>JBCCHM010000041.1:0-6319 GCA_039028755.1 Bacteroidota bacterium
ATGATAGACATAGCCATCTTTATTATTTTTTTCAGCATCAACCTCATCGTAGGCCTCAGGTACCGCGGCAGATCCCAATCTTTTCGAGAATATGCCATCGGAAGTAAGACCTTCTCTACAGCTACACTAACAGCTACTATTGTAGCCACATGGGCTTCAGGAGGGTTCTTCTTCTATACCCTTGAGCAGACCTATAGCACTGGACTATACTTCATCATAGCAACCCTAGGTATACCCCTAGGTCTGTTAATCACCGGACATGTTGTAGGGCCTCGCATGGGGAATTTCTTGAACAATGTCTCTATGGCTGAAGCTATGGGTGATTTATATGGTAGGGGTGTCCAAGCCATTGCTGGCATTGGCGGTGTCTTTAAAAATATAGGATCTACAGCCATCCAATTCAAAGTGATCTCTAAAGTTTTGGCTATCCTCTTTAGCTATAATGGACCTGAGATCACCATCATAGCCGCTACCATCATCACGCTTTACTCAGCCTTTGGGGGAGTGAAGGCTGTCACCTTCACAGATGTAGTACAGTTTTTCACTTTTGGCACTTTTATCCCTGTTTTAGCACTGTCAATTTGGCAAAATATCCAAGACCCTGACCAAGTAGCCCGTACGTTGAGCTCTAATCCAGTCTTTAATTTCAAGGAAGTAATAGGCTGGAATCCCAATTTTCTAGGTACGCTAATCTTGATGTCCTACTACATGACTCCCAGCTTACCACCACAGCTATTTCAACGCATAGCCATGGCACGCGATATTACGCAAGTAAAGCGCTCTATTACCTATGCGGCTGGTATATTTGTATTAATAATACTATTTATAGTCTGGGTAGGTGTTTTACTTTTAGCTGATAACTCGACACTAGATACCAGTCAGGTAGTTCACTACATGGTAGATCGATACACCTATCCAGGGCTCAAAGGCCTCTTGGGTGTAGGAGTGATAGCCCTGGCCATGTCTACAGCAGACTCTACCTTGAATTCTTGTGCTGTGATGACTGCCAATGATATTTTGCCCTCCTTCTCAAGGGAGAAGAAAGCAGGCTCAGTTTTTGCTGCTAGGCTCTCCACTCTAGTGCTAGGCTGCTTATCCTTATTGATGGCCCTGTCTATTCAGAACCTCTTACAAATACTGTTGCTCTCTGCAAATTTTTATATACCCGGCTTCACAGTGCCCATATTGCTCACCATCTTCGGCTTCCGAACTAGCAGGCGGGCTATGTTCATCGGTATAGGAGCAGGATTTGCTACCACAGCCTGCTTTCTCCTCTACTTCAAAAACGTCAACAGCTTTTTCCCTGGCATGATAGCTAACTTTACCTTCCTGATGGGTAGCCACTACCTATTAGGAGAACCTGGAGGCTGGCAAAAAGGGAAAGCAGAGGAGGACTTTAGTGATATACAGCAAGCCTATTCCCGAACATGGAAAGACAAGATAATCGCCCTTAAGGACATAAAGCTGCTAGACTACCTCGAGAAAAGACTTCCTGATAAAGAGTCCTACTATCCATTACTAGCCTTTTACTTGTTCACTGCCACCTATGCCTCGCTCTATAACCTATCATATGCTGCAGAAAAGGAATACTTAGCTATCTACAGGACTATCCAATACTCAATACTTATCATAAGTACATGCTTGGTGGCACATCCTATTTGGCCCCAGCCCTTGAAAAGCAAACGATTCCTAGCTTGGCTATGGCCCTTACTTATCTGCTATACGTTATTTTTTGTAGGAGGCATGCTAGTCATTATGGGCGAATTCCAGTCAGAACAAGTCTTAATCTTCATGCTCAACCTAGTGATGACTGTACTGCTAGTCCATTGGCCATTGGCACTAACCGTAGCTTTAACTGGCCTTGTAGCAGCTACTTTATTATTCAAATGGGTTATGGACGTGGATGTGCTAGCCAATATTTCAACCACCATCTCATTCAGAGTAAGCCATGGCTTACTCCTGTTTAGTAGCCTTTTGATAGCCCTCTTCAGACATAAACAAGCACAAGCCCATTTAGTAACGCGTCAACAACAACTGGAGGTAGCTAACCGAGAAGCAAACAGCTGGTTAGTAGAGGCTTTACGCCATAGGGAGGAGTTCTTGAAAGAGCTCAACACAGAGGAGATAGAATTTTTTGATAGCACTACTGCTGCGTACATAATAAATTTTACCTACCGTGTCAAAAACTATCTAAAATTGAAAGTAAGCAACATTGGCCTAGGCCAGTTATTAGAAAAAGCAGTGGCTACATTTAAATTACAAACCACAGAGCCAACTCCTATTATTCACCTAAAGAAGCATACCAAGCATCAAGAACTACAAGTTGACGTAGCTAAGATCAAAGAACTGCTCGTCAATAGCCTGAGCTACGTACAAAATCACAGCCAACATGGTCGACCTATCATGCTGGGTTTAGAAGATACCATCTTAGGCTATGAGCTATCTTATCTAAAAAACTATGCCAAGAAGATTGATGCCGTTAGAATCACCATTACTCCTGAAACACAGCTTCCGCCAACTAAAGAGCTGTATAAGGTCAACCCACAAAGCCCTGTTATACCTCCGCTTCAGCATGAGGAAGACGACCTAACGCTAGCCTATAATAGGCGTATTGTAGATGCACACTATGGCTATATGGAGACAACTGCTACAGCAGCAGGCTATACCCAAGTCTATGTAGTACCTGTAAGTTTGAGAGAAGCGCGAAGAAAAGTTATAGAGTTACTCAGAGACAAAGTAGCTCCAGATCCAGCCCAACTAAGCCATCCGCTGGCTATCCAGCTAGAGAAAGAACTCTTGGAAAAACTGCGTAAAGCAGCTGTTGATCTCAAGCTCGTTCACAAAGCGCTAAACCTTATTAAGCGGTACCATAGCCTAGAGATACGCAAGTCTGGGGAGCCCTTTTTTACCCATCCTATGGCTGTGGCATGCATACTTTTGGACTATACCCAAGACCAAGACGCTGTGTTGGCTGCCTTACTCCATGATATGGTAGAAGACACCAAGCTGACCCTGGCCGAGCTACGGGCTATGTTTGGTGCTACGGTAGAAATGATAGTCAGGGGCGTAACAAATCTAGATGATCAGCTAAGGAAAGTAAACTTAGCTAAACAAGAAAGCATTCCTCAGTTTACAGATTACCAAGATATCCGAGTAGTGCAGGTGAAGCTAGCAGATAGGTTACACAACATGCGCACAATAGATAGTATGCCCCGCGTCAAGCAGCAACAAAAGGCACAAGAGACCATCCAGCTCTTTGTACAGTTAGCTAAAAGCGCGGGCTTAGAAGCAGTAGCCAAAGAATTAAAAGAAAGAGCTTTAGCTATCTTGGGCACCAGGTAAGAGGTATTTAAATACTTAGAATTTAGTGAGAATCAGCTAATTTTTAGAACAGGTTAAATCACTATGAGTCATTAGTAAGTCTAAAAAGGCTCTAAGGAGATCTGGCTAATTTTTAGCATAATCTAAGTCACTGCCATTTAGATCAAAAAAAGTACTACAGGCACTTACCTATTTCTGAGGTTAGAAAAGCTTATAAATAGCCATTTTGTGAGTTTTGCAACGGCCTAAGCAATACACATGCACACAACGCAACATACTATTCAACAGGCGGTAAAGCTCTTAGGGGTAGGTATACACACAGGTTGTCCAGTGACCTTGACTTGTTTACCCGCTGCTCCTGACCATGGGATTAAGTTCCAGCGGGTTGATGTGCCAGACCGTCCTACCATTGAGGCTACTGCAGACCGTGTAGTGGATGTGACGAGAAGTACGACGCTGGGTTGTAATGGAGTACGTATAGGTACGGTAGAGCATATTTTGGCTGCCTTAAGTGGACTGGAGATTGATAATGCACTTATTCAGCTAGATGGGCCTGAGGTACCTATCATGGATGGGAGTGCGTTGCCTTTTGTAGAGGCGTTCCAGCAGGCTGGTTTAGTAGAGCAAGGTGTATCACGCCATTTTTTTCAGATTAAGGAGTCCTTGCTGCATCGCGATGAAGCGCAAGATGTAGAGTTAGCAGCCTTTCCGCTAGCTGACTATAGACTCATTGTGATGATTGGCTATGATGCTACTATACTAGAGAGTCAGCATGCCTCTTTAGCACATATAGGAGACTTTGCTCAGGAGGTTGCCCCTTGTAGAACATTTTCCTTTTTGCATGAGCTAGAGGCTTTGCATAGCCAGGGGCTCATTCGGGGTGGGTATCTCGATAATGCAGTTGTCATAGTAGATAGGGGACGTTCAGTACAGGAGTTAGCATGCTTAGCTAAGCTTTTTAATAGGGCGAATACCCAGGTGACGCAAGCAGATATGCTGAATAGTGTTACGCTGCGCTATCCGAATGAGCCTGCTAGGCATAAGTTGCTCGATTTGGTGGGAGACTTGGCTTTGGTCGGACAGCCTATCAAAGGACAGGTCGTGGCGCATAAGCCTGGGCACGCTGCTAATGTGGCTTTTGCTAAAAAGCTTCGGAAAATGATGTTGCGACAGGATGGTCTACCTATTCCTCGGTATAATATCAATAGTAAGCCTGTCTTTGACAGTAGGCAGATCACGAAGATACTACCGCATCGGTATCCCTTTCAGTTGGTAGATAAGGTTATCCAGCTAGATGATCGTACTGTGACTGGTATCAAGAATGTGACGGTCAATGAGCCTTTCTTTCAAGGGCATTTCCCTAACAATCCTGTCATGCCAGGGGTACTCCAAATAGAGGCTATTGTACAAACTGGGGGTATTTTGGTACTCAATACAGTGCCAGATCCTGAGCATTACTCAACTTATTTTCTGGCTATAGATAAATGTCGCTTTAGAAAGATGGTATTGCCTGGTGATACCTTGGTGATGCGTTGTGAGCTGCTTGCTAACATCAAACGAGGTATTGCTAAGATGAAGGGTAGTGCTTTTGTAGATAATAAGCTGGCTTGTGAAGCTATCATGCTTGCCCAAATTGTTAAAGATAAGGCATGAGCCAATCTTTAGACTATATACATCCTCAAGCAAAACTGGGCGATAATGTTAGGGTAGGACCTTTTACTGTTATTGAAGAGGATGTAGCAATTGGCGAGGGCACCTGGATTGGATCACATGTGAACATCATGCCAGGAGCTAGGATAGGGTGTCATTGCCAGATTTTTCCTGGGGCAGTGATTGCTGCTGTACCGCAGGATTTGAAATTTCGGGGCGAAGCGACTACAGTGGAGATAGGCGACCATACGGTTATCCGCGAGTGTGTAACCATTAGTAGAGGTACAGTAGCTAGCCACAAAACAGTTATTGGCCATAACGTGTTGCTCATGGCTTATGTACATGTAGCGCATGATTGTGTGATTGGTAATCACTGTATTGTAGCCAATGCTGTGCAGCTAGCAGGGCATGTTCAGCTAGAAGACTATGTTAGCATTGGTGGCACAGCAGCGCTGCGTCAGTTTGTTAAAATTGGGACTTATGCCATGGTAGCTGGGGGGACGCTTGTTAGAAAAGATGTTCCACCTTTTATCAAGGTAGCTAGAGAGCCCATTAAGTATTGCGGGGTAAATATCGTAGGACTTAGGAGGCATGGCTTCACTAACCAGCAGATGCAAACGCTACAGGCTATCTATAGGTATATCTTTCAGCAAGGTCTGCCCTTGACTGATGCTTTAGCGCGCATTGAGCGTGAGGTAGCTCCCTCTCCGGAAAAAGAGGCTATTCTGCGCTTCATTAGTCATTCTAAATGTGGTATTGTTAAGGGTATTGTGTAATATGCATTACGCATAATAATTATGATCATCATAATTATTATACTGTTATCCGACTATCTAGGTCATTTGTAGGCAATGGTAAAGCAATTTCACGATCGTATAGTTTGCTTTTCAGGCAAGGTGCAGGGTAAGTACGTCGTCCAACTACACGCTGTGGGTAGTAGAGCGTACTTGCGCTTGGCTGAACTGGTCGAGCAGACTTTGAAAGGAAGTGCCCATATGAAGAGAATATGCTCAAGATAGCGACTATTGCCCTTACTACTAAACAAATCCATTGAGAAATTTTCTAAGACCGCTGATACGGAAAGGAGCGTTTCTTTGCTCGTATTGCTGTACTACTCAGCGTCAAAACTGTTAGGCTTATCGTTATAGAAATTTATGTTTGATAAAACCATTGATACTTATTTAAGAGTCAGCTAGTAGCCTATTATTTCCCAACTGACCCCATACTTGCGGACAAGTTATCTGAAGCTTTGCTATCATTTTGGGTAACGTCATAATACTTGTGTAGAATAGCTATATTTGTATATACGTTTTACCCATTCAATGACTTACTATTATGAAAAAGAAAA
>JBCCHM010000042.1:0-6224 GCA_039028755.1 Bacteroidota bacterium
CGGTTGTTGGTCCTAGAGGCGTCAAGCTCTCTGGTGGGCAGATTCAGCGAACTGCGGCCCCTAGCTTCCCTCCCTGGAAAATAGTCTATGAATACTTTAGGCGCCTGTCTCAAAAAGGAATCTGGCAGCAGGTATTAGCAGAACTAGTCAAGGAGAGAGGCATAAGGCAAGGACTCCAAGTCCTTCTCGACTGCTTATGGATTCACAGAGGGTAAAAACTGCAAACAAGGGAGCATCTCGGGGCTTTGATGGGGGCAATCAAGGGAAGGAAGAGGCAACTTATAGTAGATACGCAGAGCCAAGTGCATCAGGTACTTGTTCATGGAGCTAATGTGTAGACTTGCAAGGGGTAAGTTTAGCTAGCAGAACGAGTATTGAGGTATGAAGAAGGAGAGAAGCGTATAGTAGTAGTTCTAGGTTATGGCGTGGAATTGGAGCGAATGGTAAATGGAATGGCAGAGGTTAAGGTTTGCTTTACAAGGCAGGTAGCTGGTAAGTTCGTACATCAAGCGAGGGGTTGTGTAGTAGAGCGTACCTTCGCTTGGTTGAACTGGTCGAGAAGCTTGTGGAATGCGTTTGAGTTGAGTTGCATATATGCAGAGCATATGCTCAGGCTAGCGGCTATTACCCTTACTATTAAACAATTCCATTGAGACAGCTTCTTAGCAACTACGCTGAATTCCCAAGGGCAAATTTCCTCAAGCAGCAAGTCTAGGAGTCAGATATGCCAGTTCAACAAGTGCATAGTAAATACAGTTTGTGGTAGTCATGGATTCACGAGACGCTAACATTTTTCAGCATCAACATCTTACCAAATCCTAGTGCGCTTCTAACCAGTTCTTTCCTATGCCTACTACTACTTCCACGGGTACTTCCAGGGGAAGGGCATTTTTCATGTGCCAAGGTATTTGCTCTTGGAGGTGGGCTACCTCTGTGGTGGGTACGTCAAATACTAACTCATCATGCACTTGCATGATCAACTTGGACTGTAGCTTGGCTTGCTGGAGCCACGCATGAATGCGAATCATAGCTAGCTTGATCATCTCAGCTGCTGTACCTTGGATGGGTGCATTGATGGCATTGCGCTCATCAAAACCACGGGTAGTGGCGTTTCTGGAGTTAATATCTCTTAAGTACTTTTTCCTCCCCATCAGGGTAGTGACGTAGCCTTGCTTTCTAGCTTGGTGGATGGTTCTGTCTATATAGGCCTTGATAGCAGGGAATTTCTGAAAATAAGCCTCGATGATAGCAGTAGCCTCAGTCTTGGGAATACCTAGTCGCTGTGATAGCCCAAAGGCTGAAATGCCATAGATAATTCCAAAATTGGCTGTCTTAGCCTGGCGTCTCTGGGCATCGTCTACTGCTTCTATAGGTACCTGAAAGAGCTTACTAGCTGTAGCGCTATGGATGTCTTTCCCTTTTTTGAATGCTTCTATCATGGTTTCATCTTGCGCAAAGGAAGCTATGATGCGCAGTTCTATCTGTGAATAATCGGCAGCAAGGAGTACATGGTCAGGACTGCTGGGCACAAAAGCCCTGCGAATAGCTCTGCCTTTTTCAGTACGGATAGGGATGTTCTGTAGGTTGGGGTTGGTAGAGCTGAGCCTGCCTGTAGTCACTACGGTTTGGTTATAGGAGGTGTGGATCTTGCCGTCAGTGGGGCTTAGTAGCCTGGGTAAGGCGTCTACATAGGTCGATTTGAGCTTTTGTAGCTCTCTATATTCAAGGATCTTGGCTACGATCTTATGGTCTTTGGCAAATGCTGCTAGTACTAGCTCTCCTGTAGCGTACTGGCCTGACTTTGTCTTTTGGGGCTTTTCAGCGAGTTTTAGCTGGCCGAATAATAGCTCTCCTAGTTGCTTTGGTGAACTAATATTAAAGGAGTAGCCTGCTAATACATAGATCTCTTGCTCTAGTGCTTGGAGTTCCGCGGCTAGGGTAGTAGCGATCTCTTGGAGTACGTTGGTATCTACTTGAACGCCTTGGTGCTCCATGTTAGTGAGCACGTGCATTATGGGGAGCTCTATCTCATAGAGGAGCTTAGTGAGCTGCTCTTTAGCAATGGCGGGCTCTAGTTGCTGCTTGAGCTGGAGGGCGATGTCTGCATCTTCGCAGGCATATTCTTTGACGAGCGCGAGGTCAATATCCTTCATGTTCTTTTGGGTAGTCCCTTTGCGGCCAATCAAGGACTCTATAGCAAGGGGCGTATAGTGTAGGTACGTCTCAGCCATTGCATTGATGTTGTGGGGCCTATCAGGAGCTAATAGGTAATGCGCTAGCATAGTGTCAAAGGTGGGCTGGCTTACTGCTACGCCATAGCGCCGCAAGATGCGGCTATCGTATTTCAGGTTTTGGCCTACTTTACAAATAGTAGGGCTCTCAAAAAGCTCTTTGAATTCACCGACGATAGCTTGGGCTTGGATATAATCTGCTGGAATAGGTACATAGTATGCTTCGCCAGGGTAGTAAGCAAAGGCAATGCCTATAAGCGAGGCTTGGTGCGGATCAAGGCTTGTGGTCTCTGTGTCAAGACAAAAGGTATCTTGCAGCTCTAGGTAGCTGATCAAGCTTTTACGTAGGGCTGGGGTGTCTATAAGGTGGTATTGGTGCCTCGTGGTATAGGTGTTGGCTAGCGGTAGGGTAGGGGTCTGTGCTACTTGGGCTTCGGATGAGCAGGGTTTGTCAGGTGGTCCAAAAAGACTGGCCTGTGTGCTAGGTGCTGCTTTGATGGACTTGAGGTCTTCACCTAAAATCTTTCTGGTCAAGGAGCGAAACTCTAGTTCTTGGAAGATAGGCTTGAGCTGTACAGGGTCAGGCCCTTGGTAGCGACTCTGTTCTAAATCAAACTGAAGCAGAACGTCGGTGTGGATTGTAGCTAGTTCCTTAGAAAGGATGCCCTGCTGGCTATAGGTAACTACTTGCTCTCGTAATTTCCCTGCTAGCTGGTCAGCATTGGTTACTAAGTTCTCTACTGACCCAAATTGCTGGATGAGCTTCTTGGCTGTTTTCGCACCAATGGTGGGTATACCCGGGATGTTATCTACTGAATCGCCTTGGAGGGCTAAGATATCTCTTACTTGATCTACCCGCTCTACACCCCACTTAGCCAATATCTCTTGTGTACCTAGTACGGCTGCGCTATTTCCCATGAAGGCTGGTCTGTATAGATAGATGTGCTCATCTACAAGCTGGGCAAAGTCTTTGTCAGGGGTCATCATGTATACCTCAAAGCTTTGTTGCGCTGCTTGGCAGGCTAGTGTCCCAATGATGTCATCGGCCTCATAGCCATCACTCTCTAGTACAGGTATGCGAAAGGCTTTTAGGATACTCTTTATATAGGGGATGGCGGTAGTAATGTCCTCAGGCTGGGCTTGTCTGTGCTCCTTATAAGCTTTGAAAAGCTTGTGCCTCCAGGTAGGCGTACCTGTATCAAAGGCTACGATGAGGTGGGTAGGGCGCTCTTTATTGATTACTTCTACAAGGGCGCTAGTAAAGCCTAGCGTAGCACCTGTGTTTACGCCTTTGGAGTTGATCCTAGGACTTTTGCTGAAGGCAAAGTGGGCTCGGTAAATCAAGGCCATGGCATCAAGTAAAAAGAGTTTTTTAGTAGGTGCAGACATCCTAGTCGGGCTTGGGTGGATCTACAAAAGCTTTTTCCTGCTTCAGGGCTTCAGCAATGTATTTCATTTGGGTAGTTGGGGGGAATTCTACTAGTCCTTTTCCCAGCCCTTTTTCTACACCTATGGCAGTAATACGTCCTGTATTACCATAGTTAGTCATCAGATCTATATCTGCCATAGGGTCTTTGTAGGCATCTTCTATAGCAATAACTCTCCAGCCTTGTTTTCTGATGTGTTCAATCAAATCTCCTATGAAGAGCGCTGCTAAGTCGTTCTCATGGAGCAATAGCACATGTTTTACTTTTCTTTTCATAACTCTGCAAACCATTCGTTCGTAGGTCGCTATGCAATCCCATAAGATGTTGATGTATACCTTCTTGAGTTTCTCATGGTCGATCTGTTTACCTGCTTGAGTAGCCTCTAGTACTAACTTATTGATGTAGTAGTCATGGTTGCAGACGGTGATGTAGCCTTCTTGGTAGCCCATAGCTTTCAACGCTTGCATTACTTCCTGTCTTTGCTGTATGTCTTTGCCCTCGCAGAGGTAAGGAAATCGAAATAGTGGGCGAAAATTATGTAGGCTACTCAGGCACTCATGGGCTTTTTGGATGTCCTTAATAAAAGCTTGAGCGGTAATATCGTCGAGTCTGTAATGGCTGTAGGTATGGTTAGCGATTATGTGCCCTGCTTCTCCGTACATGCGCAGTCGTTCCCTATTTTGCGCTTCCCGGGTATACATACCCAAGGCGAAAATACCTATTGCAGGACTGTTGACTGCTTGGAGTTTTTGAATGATTGCCTTGGTTTTATCTATACCACTAAAAAGCATTGTGCCAGGCGTAGGGGCGTCATCTAGGCTAAGGGCAATTTCAGGTACGTCATCTTCTGCCCAGGTCGAGTTGGTGGCTTCAGAGGGAGTTTGGAGCTGAGCTAAGGCTGGGCAGTAGTAGGCAGCCTCAAGGATGAAAATAAGGCTAATATCTCTTAAAATGTTCTTTATGCTTGGTATGTACATGGTGGGTTGTTAATTGTCTGGTCCCAGGGTATAATTTGGTGTATTATACTAAAAGTCTAGACGCCTGGCCTAGTGCTGAAAAGTTAGCTTACTGTGTTCTAAGATAAGAAGGCGGACAACACCACCCTCCTTATTCGACTATTATATTATCTCTTATGGCTGTCTTAGCAGATAGCTGAGCAGGTCTATAGGTAGCTATAAGCGTTATTACTACCACACTTAGGGCTGCATAGACAAAGTCGCTCACTTGTCTCCTGACAGGGTAAGCTTCAATAAGGCTTGTCTGCATTCCTAATGATATCAACCCAAACGTCTCTTGTAGCCAGCTCAGAAGCCAGGCTACTGCCATGCCCAAAACAGCCCCACTCAAACCGATCAGTAAGCTTACTATCAAAAAGATATATCGAATAGCTTTTGGTTCGGCTCCTAAAGTATATAAAATAGCAATATCCTTGCGTTTATCTAGCACCAACATGGATAGGATGAAGAAAATATTCAGCGAAGAGACGAGTAGTATAAAGGAGAGGGTAAGACGTACAAAGAGGCGCTCAATACGAATAGCCCGCATCAAGGGGGCGTGCTGCTCATTGCTATTAAGTACTTGAAAATGCTTAGGTAGACATTTTTTTAGCATATGCTGTATTTTTTCTACAGAGAAGCCATTAGCTACCTGCACTTCCAGTGCAGTTCTCTTATCACCCATACCCATCAGCATTGCTGCAAAGGCTAGCGGTACAATGACATAGTTTTCATCAAAATGTTTTTCTACAGCAAAAACTGCTCCTGGTCTAATATATTTACTGCTATAGAGCTGGTGGGGCATACTTATACTACTTTGTATTCTTTGAGGATAAAAGACCTGTAAATCCTGAAATTCATTAGCTAGGCTAATAGATAAAGCGTACTGTATACCCTTGCCTATCAGGGCAAAGTATTTATTATCTTGCTTCAGCTTAAAGCTACCTTGCTCTACAAATGCTGCCAGTGGACTCTGTTGTACAAAGCTATCAGTAACGCCCTTTAGCCTGGCTACTAGTTGGCGTTCTTGGTAGCAGAATAGTGCATTGTCTTCTATGACGTCAACTACTTTGGCTATGCCAGGTATAGCGTCTATTTGGTGTCTTATCTCAGGGTTTAGTACAAAAGACTTCCCTTGCTTCAATTCAATTTTGATATCAGGGTCAAAAGAGCGAAACAAAGATTGGATCAGGTCCTCAAGACCGTTAAATACGGACAACACTAGGAGTAAAGCCATAGTGCTTAGAGCTACACTAAAGCATGCTATGAGCCCCATGCGATGGATGAGGTTTTTTTTAGCACTTGTTAAGAAGTATCGCCTAGCAATAAAAAAAGAGAAGCTCATAACATTTATAGGGTGCTCTATCAGCGGTAGCGAAGAGAATTAAAGTGTATTAGCTGAACTTATAATTCTAGCATTGTTGGAACAACAAGGATAGGAAATAAACTTAAATCAAAAAATAATTCCTAAACGACTAAATTTTATAAAGGGTCTGGTAAACTTTACGTATTAAATTAGTCACGTAAAGACCTGATAACCAATTGAAGAATAAATATTTTCGTAGGAGCCA
>JBCCHM010000043.1:0-5929 GCA_039028755.1 Bacteroidota bacterium
GTATTGCTAGTTAATAAGTATTCATCTAAGGCATAAGCGTATAAAGCTACAAACAAAGCACAGCTCAAGGTGTAAAGCACCCCGGGCTCCCAGGCAAGTCCATAGCTGCGTGTAAGTAGTGCTAGTCCTATCAAACAAGTTAGTGAGGATCCTATATCTATAAAACTAGGTGTTCTCCTACGGATGATGAATCTGATCACCAGGACAAATACGATGGAGAAGCCTGTTAAGAAGCCGGATAAGGAGGGAGAGATGGTTTTTAAACCTAGGGTCTGTAGAAACATAATCCCTACCTGGAGCAATCCTAAGTTGACGCCTTGTATTATTGTACGCCGCTTAAAAGCAGCCTTGTACCATACCAAGACTGGTAGCATAGATATAGTTGCCAGAGAAAATCTAAAAAAGAGAAAAGCTGTGGCATGGATATCTTGCAGCGCCAATTTACCCAAAGGCAAACTAGCACCCCAGAACAGCGTAGCGATGATTATGAATAAAGTAGGCATGGCTTGAAACAAAACCTTATATATAGCTAATCTTTAGCTTCGTAACGACTTACAAAATTATTCTGAACAGGCTAGGTTATCAAATTACACCGCGGTGTAATTCGCACACCTACTGCCTTGTTTCTATACACCTTCTCTTATATTGTTGCAAAATTGTCAAAAAGAAGGCAATTTTAACTTAATAGGCTCGACATCTCGAATAACCCTTAACAATTAGGGCTATAAGGACTTACCAAAACCTACAGTTTTACCGCTTGCTATGTAGAAAAAAGAAAGACTAAAAGATGATTCTTAATAAGTATTAGGGTCTAGTGAACTTTAGAGCGGATATTTTCTAAGTTTCTGCAACAGAATTTGATATAAAAAGCTAGTATTTAGTACTTGCTAAGGAACGACTATTTTGCCTAGAGAATCTAATCACAAGACTTCCCTGCCACTAGATCATCTAATAGTTTATAGGAAGTCTACATCTACATGTAGGGGGTATCTCATCAGATAATGTATAGCTTCTTCCACAGCTAGTTCCTCAAAGAGTACCCTGTATATCATCTCAGTGATGGGTGCCCGTGCCTGGTAATGTGCTAGAAGACTACGGATAACCTTTACTGTATGTACCCCTTCTATGGTTTCTGCTGTACTAGCTAAAATTTGGCTCAGAGTTTCACCTTGAGCTAAGCTATAGCCAACCATATAGTTTCTGCTCAAGCTACTAGCACAGGTAGCTACTAGGTCGCCTAATCCTGCCAACCCTAGGAAAGGCTGTATACTAGCACCCATAGCCTTACCTAGATATACCATCTCTATCAGTCCTCGGCTTATCAATAAAGCCTTGGTATTCTGGCCATAGCCAAGTCCGCCTAAGCACCCTGCTCCTATAGCTATAACGTTCTTTAAGACCCCACATAGCTCTACACCAATAAGATCTTTGCTGGTATATACCTGGAAGCGGTCACTGCGCAATAGCTTGTGGCCCTGCGCAACCACTGCTTCAGACGAGCTTGCTACCACTGCAGCCGCAGGCTGTGCTTGAGCAAGTTCGCTGGCTAAGTTAGGGCCAGCCAGGCATCCTACTTGGTGCACGCTACTCTCCGCTCGGATTAGTTCACTCATAGTCTTTATATGCCCTCTAGTCAGCTTAAGCAGGGCCCCTGAATCAGTGTCTGTAGGCCAATGTACATCCAGTCCTTTAGTACCATGTATCAATATATGGTGGGGCTTCAGTAAAGGTGCGAGCTGCCTGATCATGCTTTTGAATCCTTGTGAAGGTACTATAGGAAAGATCACAGTACAGCACTCTACTACAGCTGCTAAGTCAGGCGTAGGCGTAATATTAGGAGCCAAGCTTTGGCCAGCTGAGACACGGGTTTTTCGCATGGCCTCAGCAACCTCTTTTCTGCGCACATACACAAGCACATCAGCATTGTGGGCCAGCAAATTGGCCACAGCTGTACCAAAACTACCTGCACCAATAACACCCACTGGCTTATTCGATATACTTTTCAAGGTCATAGCCTGTCAGTCTGTTGTGATAGTAAAACAAGGTGCGTAGTTCTCGGGTCGTGATATCACCTGCTCTATTTCTCAGCAAAGGCCTTCTGTCATGATAAATACCCAAGTTGGTTAGCCCATGAGTGATCATACCTGCTATACTGCCTTGCTTGAGGTGATTAGCTATTTGTATCTGACCACCTGCTTGCAGGTCAATTATAGCCGCCCTAGTCCGAGCAAATGCATGTGCTAAGGTTGCATAAGGAAGCACCAGATCCTCTGTTGGTAGCTGAAAAAAAGCCCTTAGATCTAGTGCAGCATGTTGCTGACGCATCAATGCAAATGCTGTAAAAGCTACTAAGTGGCTAGAGAGCACGCAATTGTTCTTATGATAAGACTGCACAATAGCCTGGCCTAGCTTTCTACTACACTCCTTCGCTTTTTGGCTAGCTTCCTGCCAATATCTACCACAAAGATAGGTATAGGCATCTACCCGTGCTCCATGAGGGTTATAACTGTAGCCTGCTTCATCTACCTCATTACCCAGTGAGTCCAGAGGCCGTCCAATAGATACAGTAATGCTAGAGCCTTTGGTAGCAAAGGTTTTTATAAACTTGAGAAGCTTGTAAGACTTAGTATATACAGACTCTTCTTCACTACACTCCCCCTCACCCTGCACTGCTAGATAGTCTCGAATTAGGAGCGGTGCTTCTAGTACAAAGTGGTAATTAAATACCACAGGCACTATAAATAACTTAGGTGCTGTTGGGCCATGTATTTGGTAGTTAAGCTGTTGAGCCTCTACAGCTGTACCCAAGAGGCCAAGCTTGAGTTCGGTCTCTAAAGCTCCTGATCTAGAGCGTGTTCCACCTGGATAGAATAGACTATGACAACCACGCTGCAAAGCCAAAGTTGAGTAAGCCTTGAGGGTGGATAAGTAAGCTATGTTCCTTTTGCGGCGATCTATCTTGTACGTCCCTAGCTTATTCATGAAGTAAGCAAAGAACTGGCGGTTGAATAGATTGAGCCCAGCTCCATAAATAAAAGGGGGCAACCCTAGAGTATGAATAACCCACCAGATCAGCACAGAGTCAAAGTGGCTACAATGCGTGGGTACCATAACAATAGTACCACGTCGAGCCAGCTGCCTCAGCTCCTTGACTGCTCCTAGGATGTGAATCTGCTCTTGTAGCTTAGCACGGATCTGCGATAAAGTACGAGGACGCCTCGGCTTCATAGGATTCAACAGTCTATTCAAAATATAAGAAGCTGTTCCTTGAGCTAGCTGGTAGTGCCATGTGCTAAACCCCCCTACTATCTCACTAGCATAGCGCATCACAATCTTCTGCAGAATAGCAGACAAGTCTACTTCCCCCTGATTCAAGTCAACAATTACCTGCGTCCAAAAGACAGGTTCATCAGGAGCATCTACTTTCCAAGGCTTTTTTTGTAAGCGTTCTTGCTCACCTGCAAGGAACTGGCTTAGCTCTTGTCGCAAGGCCGCTTGATCTGCTTGTAAAGCCAAGATATCTTGCACTGCCTTGTCACAAACAGCTTGAAGAAAGGCTTTGCGCGCTTTATTTAGCTTTACTATAGGCCAGTTTTTAGCTTGTGGTAGAATGGGATCAAACTTGGGCCTCCTATGCATGTAAGTTGCTATTTTTTTGTAGAATTGCGACCGAGAAGCTAGAAGAAGGCGTAAAGTAATACAAAAAAACTAAGGCGAGCAACGTATCCATGTAGGTCTACTACCAAGGTGATGACCATGAAGACCCCGCGTATTGGCTATTTTACAGAAGGAATTGACTTTACCTTGCCAAAGCCAGGGCTAACTACAACTTGGATCCAAGAAGCTATTCAGCAGGAAGGTCATGAGCTTGTGCACCTTAACTTTATTTTCTGCGCTGATGCTTATTTACTTGCTCAGAACTTGCAATACCTACAGCATAATACACTCACAGACGTAATTACCTTTGACTATGCTGAGGCTGCTAAAGAAGTGGAAGGAGATATATATATCAGCATAGAACGCGTTAGCGAAAACGCAGCTATCTACCACCATACCTTGATGCAAGAGCTTTATACGGTGATGATTCATGGCGTACTACACCTATTAGGCTATCAGGACATAGACTCAGCAGAACGAGCTCAAATGCGTGAAAAAGAGATCAGCTACGTAGCGGCTAGGCTAGCAAAATAAAAAGTGGAACTTATTAATACTAAAGGAAAGGCTTTATTGAAACCTTAGGCATATAGTCGACTCAAAGCACGTAAGTGGCATTCCTTGTTACTATTTATTGATAAAATACACTACTCACACTAAAACTTCAATAAAATGCATCACAGAAAATCGACAATACTATTAAATATAAAGGTACTAAGTATGCTAGCACTCTCAGTGCTAGGCGGGTGTAGAAGTGGTGTAAGTAAAAGAAGCCAAGAAAAGACAACAGCTGATGCAACCAAGCAAGTACGTACAGCGGTCATAAGAACGATAGGCGGATGGAAAGGATGTACTGCTAGCTGTTTGGAAGCAGAGATTGTAAAAAAGTTCAAGGAATCAGGGAGACTGCCAAAAGATAAAGATAAATTTCCTAATAAGGATTATCTAAAAAATTTAAGAAAAATCAAATTCGGAAAAGCTCAAGACCAAAGACACCCCATCTTACCGGATAGTGACATTGCTGGCCGGTACAAAGTATATATAGAGGAGCTATATGGTTCATTGCCTAATGATATTAAAGGCTTAGTTATGTATACCTACCTGGCTTCTATAGGGTTACAACTCACGAATGATGTAGAGGAGCTAGTTAGTGCTAAAAGCATTGATGAGACTAAATTTAAAGCTATCGTAAAGAACTTCAGAGATGCACTCAAAAAAGCAAAAGAAGATGGTGTAGCTCTCAAGAAAAAGGAGCTTGATGCAAATCAAATAAGCTATCATCATAATGATGGCAAAGCAGGGAATTATTATAGCAAACTGAAAGAAGAGGGCCTATCCGTAGGGGAAGCTTTCGCAAGAGGTGTAGAGATCGCCTGGGATATTTATAAATGCACATAGACCAAGCAGCTAAAGGTCTATAAAGAACTTTGTGTAAGTGTTAATTGACACGTTCCAATAGCGTAACTTTTAGATTAACATAAACTAACTCAAATTGAGCTTATTTCAAAATAGCTCACCTACTCTAGCCCTTCTTTTGGGTGAGCCTTGTCAAGAGGCACACTCAAAAGCATACATTAGCAACAATAGAAGCAGGGGTTATCTCTGATTTAGCAACCATATAGACGCTATGCCTTAGCATCGGACACAATAAGCCCACGATCCCTTATAAATTTACAGCCTCTCCCTACACATAACCCGCTCTAAGACCACAAAACAACCCTCTATACTACCATACAATCGCTCTAGCTTATAGCGACATTTTCCTAGCTCTTCCTTATAGGCCCTCTCAACAGCAGATAACCGCTTATTGCCATATCCCTCTCTCTGCCTTGGTAAACTAACAACGCCTCATGCGAGGCAGTACAAGAGCCTTTATCAACTAACTAGGCGACTCCCCAACTCGGTGAGCTGGTTTAGTAGTAGCTCCCAAGCCCCTGCTTGTGTTAATGCTTTGCTAAATCGAGAGACGAGCCTGTGTATAGGGACTTCATCTTCTAGTTGTAAGGCAGCGAAGCGCATAAAGGGGAGGGAGTCATTGCCCTGCTCTTCTAGGGCATAATCGTTTAAGTTATACCATGTCTGAAGAGCGGTAAAACTGTAGGTGTTGGGAAGTCTTTATAGCCCTAAGCTAAGGGTTATCCGCAATGTTGAGCCTGTTAAACTTGTCAAGCTAAACTCGCCTCCTTTTTAACATCTTGCAACAAGATAGTTTTGTTTTGAAACGGTCTCGTAGCATATTCAAACTAGCAATTGTTTCATAAATTATTTATCCAGA
>JBCCHM010000044.1:0-5869 GCA_039028755.1 Bacteroidota bacterium
ACTGAAAATCCGTGTGTCGGTGGTTCGAGTCCACTCATCACCACACTTTTTTACTTTTAATGACCTACTCTAAACAAAGCAAGATCGAACTATCTTGTTGGTAAAGTGCTTAGGTATATACGCGTACATACGACTCATAAGCTTACATCAACTAGTTCTATATCAAAGATGAGGATAGTATTAGGCTTGATGCTATCCATCACAGCATGACTACCATAAGCTAGGGTAGAGGGAATAAATAGCCGCGCTTTAGTACCTTTTTTTAGTAATTTAATGCCTTCTTCCCATCCCTGTATGACTTGAGAGCTTCCTAGTTGAAGTACGATGGGCTCATAAGTCCGTGCTGGATTGTATAAGCCATGCTTCTCTGCTACTTCTGCTAGGCTGGTATCAAATACTTGCCCATCTAGTGTTTGGCCTGTATAGTTGACTTTTACTGTATTCCCAGGTTTGGGGCTTGGCCCTTGTCCTGGCTTATCAATCACATACCGTAAGCCAGAAGCAGTAGCTTGGGCTGTAATTTTATTTTCTTGTAGGTAGCTATCTATAGCTTCTACATCTTTTTGGAGCTGCTGCTTGGCTTTTTCTTGCACCAGGTTGTATTGGTTTTCTTCCCACGTCCTAAAAGCATTTTCTGACATAATGTCCTTTACGCTAAGATGTAGGAATAGCGTTGAGTTTTCAGCTAGCTTATGCTGAGCAGCTATTTGCTCAAACCCATCGCCTAATAGGGCTTTCGCGCTAAGCTTGAAGATAGTGCTATCTCCTTTTTGTAGCATGCTGATGGCTTCTTTCAGCCCTCCATCTTTTTGATACACACTATCATAGTACTGTACAGCTATGGGGATGTCTTGCTCAACCGAGTTGAATATGGTTTCCTCACCTTCAGTTTTGTATAGCATGTCGAGAAGCATGATTTCGCCGTTTTGTGGTCTAGGTCCATCACCTTTATGTATTACTCTATATTGAAGCCCTGTAGTTGTTTTTTTGAAAAGGCAGTTTTCACAAGCTCCTAATGAACAGATGAGTGTGATAGCGATGAGGGTTTGTTGTATGTATTTCTTATTCTTCATTGGCTATTTTTTAAAGCATGTTGATTATGTTTTATTAATTTCTCAAATTTCATTATAGTTTCCTCCAGTGACAAATGGGAAGTTCCGCCTGCAGCATTCTTATGTCCTCCACCTTCAAAATACTCTTTAGCTAGTACATTGACTGGGAAGTTTCCTACGGAACGCAAGGAAAGGCATACTACGTCTTTTTTTTCGTTGATCAGGGCTGCTAGCACAACGCCTTTTATAGAAAGGGCATAGTTTACTAAGCCCTCTGTGTCACCAGTATGGAGGTTAAACTGCCTAGAATCTGATGCCTTGATAATGAAGTAAGCAGTATTGTATGCTGCTAGCACTACGAGCCGCTGACTAATAGCAAAGCTAAGAAATTTAAGTTTATTTAATGAGTTATTATCGTAAACGAGCTTATTTACCTTAGCTATATCCGCTCCTGCTTCTATCAAGTTAGCTGTTATATGATGCACATTGGCTGTTGTATTAGGATTTCTGAATGATCCAGTATCTGTCAATATACCAGCATATAAGCATTCAGCTATGTCTTTGTCAATCCAGGCTTTTTTACCCAGCCCTTCAATAAGCTGATAAACGAGCTCTGTAGCAGCTGTGGCTTTTGGATTCCAAAGCACTAAGTCAGCAAAGTCCTCCATGTCTAGGTGATGGTCAATGATGACTTTAGTAGCTGCGGCATTTTTGACTGCTTCACCTAGTTCATTGATGCGGTATAGCATGGCAAAGTCTACGCAAAAAATGATGTCTGCTCGTTTTATTAGTTCCAACGATAACTCTTGACTTTCTTCGCCACAAACAATGACTTCCGAGATATTAGGTAGCCAGGCTAGCGAATCAGGGTAGGCTGTAGGAGCTATGACGTTGACTTGGTGCTGTTCTTTCTTTAGAAAAGCGGCTAGCCCTAGCGATGCACCCAAAGCGTCTGCATCAGGCTGAGTATGCATAGTAATTACAGTGCGCTTGGGTAAGCTAAGGAGTTTTTTAAGAGATGAAGTAATGTCCATGTAGCAGTTCTACTACTTGATTCGATAGACTTTAGATTGGCTGTCACCTGCCAAAGGTGTAAAGGTTATTGTAAAAAACAAAAAATAGAGCTCTGTCTAATGAAAAGTATAGCAGTAGCACTCAGTAATATAACTGAAAGTATCGCGAGATCAGACTTCATAGAATTATTTTATCATTCAATTGATCGTTGGGTGCTATACCTACTAGTTGCTGATGCTTGTAGTAAGTTACTCGTTCAGTCTTGTGTGTGGTACGTCAATATATGGTAAGCAATAAATAATTTAGTAATAATAACCACTAGCTTCCACAGGAAATACAATCTTCAGGATTAGCTATAGCACACACCATATCGCTTTGTGGCTGAGTCTGGGTTATAGATGCAGTGGCGGGAACTTGTTTCTGCTGTTTCTGCACGGTAAACTTAATAGCATCTGCAGCAGCCTTAGTTCTGAGATAGTACATACCAGTCTTCAGCCCTTGCTTCCAAGCATAGAAGTGCATAGAAGTAAGCTTAGCGAAGTTGGCATCTTGTAGGTGTATATTCATACTCTGGCTTTGGCAGATATATGCACCACGGTCTGCTGCCATATCAATGATAGCCTTCTGTGGGATTTCCCAGACAGTTCTATAAAGCTCCTTGATATGCTGCGGAATACATGCTATAGCTTGTACAGAGCCATTCGCTGCGATCAGCTCATTTTTTAGTTGTTCATTCCATAAGCCTAGTGTAATCAAATCTTTCAAAAGATACTTGTTCACGACGATAAACTCTCCTGCAAGCACTCTTCTGGTATAGATATTAGCAGTATATGGCTCGAAGCATTCGTTGTTGCCTAGTATTTGAGCAGTAGAAGCCGTAGGCATAGGGGCTATCAGTAGCGAGTTACGGACGCCATATCTTTGTACTTCATCCCTAAGCGTCTCCCAGTCCCACCTACCAGAGGCGGGTACTATACCCCACATATCGAACTGAAATATACCCTTAGAGATAGGTGAACCTGTAAAGGTATCATAAGAACCTTGCTGCTTAGCCAGGTTCTTAGACGCAGTCATAGCTGCGAAATAAATAGTCTCGAAAATATCCTTGTTCAAACCACGTGCCTCAGGTGAGTCAAAAGGCATGCGTAGTCGGAGAAAGGTATCTGCTAACCCTTGTACACCAATGCCAATAGGACGATGCCTGAGGTTAGATGTTCTAGCTTCTGGCACTGGATAGTGGTTAATATCAATGACTTTATTGAGGTTTTTGGTAACCACATAGGTGATCTCATATAGTTTCTGATGATCAAACTTACCTACTTCATTGATAAAGCTAGGTAAGGCAATGGACGCTAAGTTACATACTGCTACTTCTTCAGGCGAGGTATATTCGATGATTTCAGTGCATAGGTTGCTAGACTTGATCGTTCCTAGGTTTTGTTGGTTAGACTTGCTATTAGCAGCATCCTTGTAGAGCATGTATGGGGTACCAGTTTCTATTTGTGCCTCTAGCACTGCAAACCAAAGGTCTTGTGCCTTTACGGTTTTTCTAGCTTTGCCTTCGCGCTCATACTTCTGGTAAAGCCTTTCAAAGGCTTCTCTATGGCAGTCTGCCAAGCCAGGTGCTTCCTTAGGGCAAAAAAGCGACCATACTGCATTGTCTTCCACGCGCCTCATAAAAAGGTCCGGTACCCAGAGTGCATAGAATAAGTCACGAGCACGTAGCTCTTCTTTACCATGGTTCTTCTTTAGGTCCAAATATTCAAAGATATCTGCATGCCAAGGCTCTAGGTATATAGCAAAGCTTCCTTTTCGTCTTCCCCCGCCTTGGTCTACATAGCGTGCTGTCATGTCAAAGTTCCTGAGCATGGGCACAATGCCATTAGAAACACCATTTGTTCCTTTGATATAAGACCCTGTAGCACGGATATTATGGATGCTCAGGCCAACTCCTCCTGCAGCTTGGGATATTTGGGCGCACTGCTTGAGGGTATCATAGATACCTTCGATGCTGTCTTCTTTCATTGTAAGCAAGAAACACGAAGATAACTGTGGCTTAGGTGTACCAGCATTGAACAAAGTGGGAGTAGCATGGGTAAACCACTTTTCAGACACTAGATGGTATGTTTCGATGGCTGCCTCTATATCTTCTTTATGTATACCTATTGCCACACGCATGAGCATATGCTGTGGCCGCTCAGCTACCTTACCATTAATCTTCAGTAGGTATGCCCGCTCTAGTGTCTTAAATCCAAAGTAATCGTAGTCATAGTCGCGCTCATACACAACGGTAGTATCTAGTAAGGCTGCATGCTCTTTAATAATTTTATAGACATCCTTGGCAAGGAGCGAGGCATTCTTTCCTGTCTTCGGATCTACGTACATGTAGAGCCGCTTCATGGTATTAGAGAAGGAGTCGCTAGTTACCTTGTGTAAGTTAGAAACAGCTATACGAGCTGCTAATACAGCATAGTCTGGATGCTGGGTAGCCATGGAGGCAGCAGTTTCCGCAGCAAGGTTGTCTAGTTCTACTGTAGTTACTTGATCATAGATTCCTGCAATGACTCTCTTAGCAATATTTACTGGATTTACGTAGTCCCTATCTAGACCATAGCAGAGATTTTCGATTCTTGTAGTGATTTTATCAAACTTAACGGATTCGTATCTTCCGTCTCTTTTTATAACCAACATGATTGGATGATTTTAGCGTTTATTTTACAGTCTATAGACATGGTATCTGCTTAGAAGTCTTCTTCCAGAGAAAATCTAGCCTTATCTTTTGCATCCTCTTTTTGCATAACACCAGCTTTTTGATACTCTCCTACTCGCTTCTCAAAGAAGTTAGTCTTACCTTGTAGTGAGATCATCTCCATGAAGTCAAAGGGGTTAGTAGCGTTGTATACCTTAGCGTAGCCTAGCTCTACCAAGAGTCTATCTGCTACAAATTCGATGTACTGACTCATCAAGTCAGCATTCATACCAATAAGCTTTACAGGCAAGGCATCAGTGACGAATTCCTTTTCAATAGCTACAGCATCTGTAATAATTTCTTTTACTTTTTCTTCAGCAAGCTTGTTTTTGAGATGCTTGGTATAGAGCAAGCACGCAAAATCACAATGCAGACCTTCGTCTCTAGATATCAACTCGTTGGAAAAGCTTAGGCCAGGCATAAGTCCTCTTTTCTTGAGCCAGAAGATAGCACAAAAGCTTCCGGAGAAGAATATACCTTCGACAGCTACAAAGGCAATAAGCCTTTCGGCAAAGCTAGCTTGCTCGATCCAGCGCAAAGCCCAATCTGCTTTTTTCTTGACACAGTCCAAGGTTTCAATGGCATTAAAGAGTCTATCTCTTTCTTGCGGTTCTTTGATGTAGCTATCGATTAGTAATGAATAGGTCTCAGAGTGAATATTTTCTACAGCGATTTGAAATCCATAAAAGAACTTAGCTTCTGTGTACTGGACCTCAGCTACAAAGTTTTCTGCTAAGTTTTCATTAACAATACCATCACTGGCGGCAAAAAAGGCGAGTACATGAGCAATAAAGTGCCTTTCTCCATCATTGAGACTAGCCCAATCTTTCAGATCCTGACTTAAGTCTATTTCTTCGGCTGTCCAGAAACTAGCCTCTGCTTTCTTATAAAAATCCCAGATGTCATGGTGCTGGATTGGAAACAGTACAAACCTGTTTTTGTTTTCTTGTAAAATGGGTTCAACTAGATTATTGAGCTTGTTTTGCATGGTTTATTCTATTTGGACTTACTTTAAGATGAATATAATTCTATTGGGCAGGTGCTTGAAAGGCTG
>JBCCHM010000045.1:0-5756 GCA_039028755.1 Bacteroidota bacterium
GAGGTCAAAGCTAGGTTTGCTGATAAGTTTGTGCTTTATGTTGCATCTGAGCAGTTTACCACCCAGTTTATAGATAGCCTACGCAATAACAACGTCCAGGACTTTACACACTTTTACCTACAAGCTGATCTGCTCATTTTGGATGATGTACAGTTTTTGGCAGGTAAAGAGAAAACTCAAGAGATTTTTTTCCATATCTTTA
The DNA here is from genome assembly GCA_039028755.1 of Bacteroidota bacterium. Lineage (GTDB taxonomy): Bacteria > Bacteroidota > Bacteroidia > Cytophagales > Amoebophilaceae > JBCCHM01. Next base: position 203 of record JBCCHM010000045.1, read on the forward strand.
ATTATTTGCACCAGTCTGGTAAACAAATCGTCATGACAAGCGACTGCCCTCCTCGTGACCTGAAGGGCTTACAAGAGCGATTACTTTCTCGGTTTAAGTGGGGGCTAACAGCTGACATGCAGCAACCCGATTTTGAAACTAGGGTAGCCATTATCAAAAGTAAAATGGAGGCTGATGGCATTGATATTGCAGACGATTTGGTTGAGTACATTGCACACAGTGTAGATACGAATATCCGCGAGCTAGAAGGCGTACTTATATCTTTGGTTGCCCATGCTTCTTTGAACAAACGTGATATCGACCTAGGGCTTGCTAAACAAGTCTTGAAGCACATCGTACATGAAGTAGACACAGAGGTTAGTATCGACTACCTCCAAAAGGTAGTTACCGAGCACTACAATGTATCTTTAGAAAGCTTAAAAAGTAAAACTAGGAAAAAAGAGATTGTCATCGCTAGGCAAGTAGTCATGTATCTAGCAAAACAGTATACCAATCACTCTTTAAAGTCGATTGGATACTATTGTGGTGGTAGAGACCACAGCACCGTTATCCATGCCTTACAATCTGTTAACGATATGCTCGATACAGATCCACAATTCAGATCATCTTTGGAAGCAATTAAGCGAAAAGTCAAGCTCCAGCTACCTACAGTCTAGCTCCTCTACCAGTAGTTACTACTGATATACTACTCCTTTCGTCATAGCTGCTCAAGGCATAGTAGCTGGCTTACAATCCCTTAACGAGTTAGGCTTTAAAATGGCAGTCCATCTGAGTGCTCATCTTCTGCAGTATTAGGTTGCTGCACATCGCTCTTATCTTCAGACTCAGGATCAGTCCTCTTACCTCCTAGTAAAACCAAGTTTTGCCCGACTATTTCTGTGAAATATCTAGTCTGCCCTTCCTTGTCTACATATGATCTACTAGCTAGCTTCCCTTCTATATAAACTTGCTTCCCCTTATTCAGATATTTCTCAGCGACCTCAGCTAGTGGAGTCCAAAGCACTACATTATGCCATTCTGTGTTAGCTATCCTTGCTCCTTCCTTATTTTTATAGGTTTCGTCGGTAGCCAACGTAAAAGAAGCACGTGCCCTCCCATTTTCTAAATGCCTAACTTCAGGGTCTTTGCCTAAATTACCTAATAAAATAACACGATTAACGCCTGACATGTTGTAAATTTTTAGTGATTAGTTACTGAAACAGTACTAAGTTAAGTATAAAATTCCTCTTTTAAAAAATTGCTGATCAGTATTGGCTTAGGAAGAGACTTAGTAGCTTCCAGCATAAAAGCACTGCTATGAGTCTTGTCTAATATGAGCTTTGCTTCCTTAATAAACTGTGGGGTAGCTTTAACCTGAAAGAAGTGTGCATATAGCCGCCTATGCGTAAGCATATGCTTGTATAGCCTAGGCTTCTTCTCTACAGGCAGTTGGTGGCGCCATATCAAAGCTATAAGCTCATCTTCTAGCTGTTCAGGCTCCTTAAGCTGGCTATCTTCAACTAAATAGAAGTCATACAAGCCTTGCCAGATATCAGATTTTTTTCTCAGCTTCATATATAGCTTATCGGCTGACTGGATAACAAAATAATGAAAGAATCTCTTCTGTATTTTTATAGTTAGATTCTTGACTGGTAGCGACTTTTGCCTGCCTGTGTGAAACGCCACACAGTAAGCTTTAAAAATACAAGTTTTGCAAAGTGGCTTGGTAGGCATGCACTGTATAGCACCAAACTCCATAATAGCTTGGTTGTATAAACCAGCACGGTCTTGAGGAACTAACGATTGAGCTAGCTCATAAAAGACTTTTTTGCCTCTTGTAGAGGCAATGTCTTCTTCTACACCAAAAATTCTAGCAAGTACACGATATACATTACCATCCACTACAGGAATTGGTTCTCTGAAAGCAAGAGAAGCGATAGCCGCAGCTGTGTACTGGCCTATCCCCTTCAAACGCAATAGGTCTTGGTAGTTATTAGGGAATTGCCCATTAAATTGGCTAACTACCATACGAGCACAAGCATATAAGTTCCTAGCCCTTGTGTAATATCCTAGCCCTTGCCATAAGCGTAGCACTGCTTCCTCCTTAGCTTCAGCTAGGTCCTGGATAGTAGGATATTGCTCAATAAATCGCTGATAATAAGGCAAGCCCTGTGCAACCCTAGTCTGCTGTAGTATTACCTCTGAGAGCCAAATCCTATAGGGATCGTTCGTATTACGCCAGGGCAGTATACGCTTACTTGCCTGATACCAGGTTACTAGCCAGTCAGCAAAAAGCCGCTTGTCTAGTTTCTTAGGTATGTTCAAAACGTAGGGTATTAAAATTTGTGACAAAGGGATCAATAGCTATGAAGATGGCTGTTCTACCAAATCAGTAGTACTATCATAATTTACTAATCAAACGAATTTTTCCTAGATTTAGAGTCCAGAATATTTAAAAATAAGTATACTGAACCATAATACAAAATACGGTCTTGATCATAACTAAAAGTCAAAGCAAAATGACAAAAGCAGAAGTAATTACTAAGATTGCTAAGAAGACTGGCATTCATAAACCAGATGTACAAATTGTGGTTGAAGCAGTCTTTCAGGTTATCCAAGGCGCTATGGCCGAAGGAGAAAGTGTGTACTTCAAAGGGTTTGGAAAGTTTGTAAATAAAAAAAGGGCTAAAAAGATAGCTAGAAACCTGTCCAAGAATACAGCTATCATCATTGATGAGCATTATGTACCTACATTGAAGCCTTCCAAAAATTTTGTAGCCAAGATCAGAGAAGCAGTACACGGCTAAGCTTAGCAAAGCGCTACTTTTTCTTGTGTTGCTATAGAAGCCACTAATCAGGTAAAGTGATAATACAAAAAATATTAACTTTGTGATCTCACTACAATCATTCCCTAACTTCTACTAAAGAGTTAGGAGTATTTATTATAAACATCATAAAGCGATAAGAGTTAATAGATACAATAAGAGACACTGTTTAGAAGGCACTTAACGCTTAAGAATTGCTGTGTTATGCTCAGGCAAAGCAGTAGTTTTTATCAAAACAATAGCTACAAAATTTTAATAAAATGCCTTGTGGTAAAAAAAGAAAAAGACATAAAATGGCTACTCATAAACGCAAAAAACGTCTAAGATTGAATAGGCACAAAAAAAAGTAACCGTCTTCTAGCTAGTCTCTTGCATTGGGAAAGCTCTTCTATCTCTAGGTAGTTGAGATTAAACTTCCGTTTACGTTTATAGGCTTCTTGTATAACTGTGGTTCTAGCACCTCCTCTTTATGTAAAACAATGTATTCTAGGAGTTTTGCAAGAGGTCTAAATATAAAACTTTAGGAGTTTGGCGAGCGAATTAGTTATTAGTACTACACAAGATGGCTTTCGGATAGCGCTTTTGAGAGAAGGAGAACTTGTTGAATATCATACAGAAGAAAAGGACAGTAAGTTTACTGTCGGAGATATTTATTTAGGTACTGTAAAAAAACTCGCTCATAACCTGAATGCTAGTTTTATTGACATAGGTTATCAGAAAGATGCATTTTTACACTACTCTGACCTGGGGTCACAATTTTACTCCCTCCATAAGTTTACACAGCTTGCTATAGATGGTAAAATATCGAACTACAGTCCTAGTGATTTTAGTGCTGAACAATCTATAGATAAACTAGGAAAGATCTCTAAGGTACTGCAGAAAAACCAGACTATCCTTGTACAAGTAATTAAAGAACCTATCTCTAGCAAAGGGCCTCGTTTATCTACTGAGCTAGCTATTGCCGGTAGGTACATGATACTAATACCCTTCAGCAATGCGATCAATATTTCTAAAAAAGTTACTAGCGGTGAAGAAAAGAAAAGATTACTGCGCCTTGTCTCCTCCATTAAGCCACAAAATTTTGGCCTTATCGTTAGGACTGCTGCAGAAAAGCAAGAGGTAGCTCACCTAGTCAAAGACTTACAAGAACTCCTAGAAAAGTGGGAAGCAGGTGTAAAGAAGCTTAACAAAGCTATACCTAGAGATAAAATCATAGGAGAAATGAACAGAGCCTCCTCTATCCTAAGGGATATGCTCAATGAGTCTTTTGATAACATAGTGGTTGATGATAAAAAAGCTTACAACGAAATAAAACAGTATATCAAGACCATCGCCCCTGAGAAAGAAAAAATTGTCAAGAACTATCAAGGAAAAACTAAGTTATTTGAGTATCTCAATATAGAAAAGCAGTTAAAAATGCTCTTTTCCCAAACTGTGGACATTGAGGGAGGAGGCTACTTGATTATTGAGCATACTGAAGCCATGCATGTGATTGATGTGAATAGTGGTAGTAGCACTGCAGAGCAAGATTATGAGGAAATGGCTTTGAGCGTAAACCTAGCTGCTGCTAAGGAGATAGCCAGGCAGATAAGACTGAGGGATATGGGAGGTATTATTGTAATCGACTTTATCGATATCAAGAATGCTGAAAATAAACGTAAGCTCTATCAGAAGATGAAAGAATACATGAGAGAGGATCGCTCTAAAGTCACTATACTCCCGCTTTCTAAATTTGGCATCATGCAGATTACTCGACAAAGAGTAAGGCCAACTACGAACCTAATCACCCAAGAACAATGTCCTGCCTGTAGAGGAACAGGTCAAATAGCTGCTTCTATCTTAGTATCTGACCAAATTGAAAGAAATCTGCAGCTCTTGCTGACCAACCAAAATGAAAAAAATATTACCCTCTTCCTACATCCTTATCTTTGTGCCTATTTTACCACTGGTTGCTTCTCAAAGAGGGTACAGTGGCTGCTCAAGTATAGAAAATGGATCAACTTAGTAGAAGATTCTTCGCTAGGTATTGCAGAATTTAAGTTTACTGACAAACAAGGCGAGGAAATAGAACTTAGCTAAAGCGTCGACACTTAACAAACACTAAATATTGTGTTTTTATACTTAAAATCGTTATTTATCTGATGAAAGCCCATCTATAGACTAGGAGTATTTGTAAGAAAAACCGTAGTTACCCTACTAAAACTTGTAAAAAATACCTTTATCTATGCTTGCTAAAGCCTCTGATAGAAATCAACTTAACTGCTTTAAGGTACTCCCAAGCAAGCTATTAGTCCCAAACATCCTCTCTGTTATTATGGCTTAGAATATCCCGCGGAAGAGCCTAGAAGATAAGTTTATACACCTCTATGTTAACACGAGTTTCCTAGCCATCATTGAAGAAAAATGATAGCTATAATATCCTTACAGAGAATCTATAACCTAGGTGATGAACGCGTAGTAGTAGGAAGAATCCCTATTATCAATACTTCTCTGGAGATGCTTCCTCGCAGTGGCAACAACCTTGTATCGCTAATAATTTTGATATATCTTTTAATTTATGTATCTAACGATGTTGATCATAGTATGCTATTAACAGCATGGGTACCAAAACTAAGTTCCAGTAAGTAGCTCCTTGAGAAGGCGATAAGGCAATTTATTGCTATCTTTAATCAATATTTCCTATATTAATTTAGGGTCTGTTAAACTTTAGAGAGTTTTTTCTCTGAGTTTTCTTATCAAGAATTGATACA
>JBCCHM010000046.1:0-5651 GCA_039028755.1 Bacteroidota bacterium
GCAAAACAACAACACAAAGCCTAGGCGTAGTGCCTTGGTGACAATTACCAATTGAGATTATTATAAAACTATAGGTTCATAGCCTTTTAAAGGCTATGAACCTAGTTTTGTGAGTCTTGCAATAGTTTCTGATTGGAATAATAAGGTATAGGGCCACTAGGCGAGGATATAGCTCGCCTAGCTCCTAAAAACTCATTTTTCGAATCAATCGAAATATTCGGTCTATAAAGCTAGCCAGTCCATAGAAGTTGGCTGCGCTCAAGGTCTCTGATAGGTGATTCTGAAGGTGTGTACAGTACCGAAAGCTGGTTCTGCGATAGTATTGTGCTATTCAAGAACTCCTACGCTTTCTCTTTGGTGTCTTTTTGGCAGGTGCTTTCTCTACCAATTCTAGACAAGTCTCTAGGGTTAGTTGTGCAGGGTCTACTTCCTGGGGAATCCTAACATTCTTACTCCCTGTCTTGATATAAGGCCCATATCGTCCATTCAAAACTTGGATGCTAGGGTCTTCAGGAAAAGTTTTGATCAGGCGCTCAGCATCTGCTTGGCGCTTGGCTTGTATGATTTCGATAGCTCTTGCTTTAGTAATAGCTAGTGGGTCATCTTCCTTACTAAGCTGGTAGTATTTGTCTTGGTGCCTAACGTAAGGGCCATACCTACCTATGTTGGCGATCATAGGAGCTTCTTCCCAGTGGCCTACTTCTCTAGGGAGCTTGAAGAGGTTGAGGGCTTCTTCTAGCGTGATGTTTTCTATACGTTGGTCTTTTCTAAGGCTAGCAAAGCGGGGCGGCTCTTCTGCTTTGCTGTTACCTATTTGTACCAAGGGGCCATATCTACCTAGCCGCGCTATGACGGGCTTGCCTGTAGTAGGCTCTTGGCCTAGTAGCCTTGAAGTACCGACTGCAGCACGCTCTATCTGTGCAGTTTTTGTTACCTTAGGATAAAAGTCTTGGTAAAAATCAGCGAGCATTTTGTCCCACTCCTTACCTCCTGCTGCTATTTCGTCTAGCTGCTGCTCTACCTTAGCTGTAAAGCCATAGTCTGTTACCTCAGCAAAACGTTCTACCAAAAAGTCATTCACAACCATGGCTGTATCAGTAGGGAATAATTTGTTTTTTTCTGTACCTATTATTTCTGTAAGTTTTTCTGATTTGATCTCGTCGTTCTGTAGGATCAGTAATTGGTAGGCTCGCTCCTGCCCTTCTCTAGATTCTTTGATGACATAGCCTCGCTGTTGTATGGTGGAGATAGTAGGTGCGTAGGTAGAGGGGCGGCCAATGCCTTGCTCTTCGAGCTGCTTGACAAGGCTAGCTTCGGTATACCGAGCAGGTGGCTTGGTAAAACGCTCCCGGGCTTTCATATGTGCTAGGGCTAGCACTTGACCTATGCTTAAGGGAGGTAGCATAGTGGCCTGTGTTGCTATTTCACCTGCTTCTTGGGTAGTAGTATATACTTTCAGGAATCCTGCAAATTTGATGACTTCTCCTTGTGCTACAAGGGTTTGGGGGGTTGTAGAGATGGCTATAGTAGCCACTGTCTTTTCTAGCTGAGCATCGGCCATCTGTGAGGCAATGGCGCGCTTCCAGATCAGTTCGTAGAGTCGCTGTGCACTAGCATCCTGACTTACGATTCGCTGGGAGAAGTCTGTAGGCCTGATAGCTTCGTGGGCTTCTTGTGCTGTGGCTGATTTGGTTTTGTAGGTTCTTGCCTGGAAGTATTTAGCTCCATAGGCTGTTTGGATCTCTTGCTGAGCACTTTGTACTGCTTCTTCAGCTAGGTTGACGGAGTCTGTACGCATGTAGGAGATCTTGCCTGCTTCGTATAGGTTCTGAGCTAGTATCATGGTGCGCGTGACGGTGTAACCTAGTTTATGGCTAGCTTCCTGCTGTAACGTAGAGGTGGTGAAGGGTGGTGCAGGGGATCTTTTGGCTGGCTTCTTTTCGAGGCTCTGGATAGAGAAGGTGGCTCCTATGCATTGTTTGAGGAACTGGTAGGCTTCTGCTGCGGTCTTGAATCGCTCAGGTAACTCGGCATGTAGGTACTGGTCTTTACCTAGGTCAAAAAGTGCTGTTACGGCAAAGTAAGCTGTTGGCTGGAAGGCATTGATAGCACGCTCTCGCTCTACTATCATACGTACGGCTACGGATTGCACACGGCCTGCTGATAGGCCTGGCTTGACTTTCTTCCAGAGTAGGGGCGATAGGTCATAGCCTACTAGCCTATCTAGTACGCGTCTAGCTTGTTGCGAATTCACTAGGGCTAGGTCAATACTTCTGGGACTTTTAATAGCATTTAGGATGGCATTTTTAGTAATTTCTCTAAAAACAATTCTTCTAGTCTTAGTGTCATTCAATGCTAGTGCTTCTTTGAGGTGCCAGGAAATAGCTTCTCCTTCTCGGTCGTCGTCACTAGCTAGGTAGACCTGCTCTGCACTATAAGCTCGCTCTTTTAGTTCTTTGACAACCTGATGCTTGCCTTCACTGATCTCGTAGGTAGGCTGAAAGCCCTGCGCTACGTCAATAGCTTTATTTTTTTTAGGTAAATCTCTGATGTGGCCGTTGCAGGAGGCAACTTCATAATCCTTGCCTAAGTAGTTTTGAATGGTTTTGGCCTTGGCAGGCGACTCTACAATAACTAAGTGTCTAGACATATTGTTGGTATAAAGATGGCATTCCGGGGATGAATATGCGTGCTTATTTTAAGAAATAAAAGTTATAAGGGCTATGGGTTTATTTTACTATTTTTGATCGCTATGTATCATACGAGCAATAATAATGGTCTATGAAGCTTTTTCCCTATAGAGTTGGTAGCTCAAACAGCAAGGTAGGACTCTTCTGCTTACCCTGTTCTCTGAACGAGGCGTCGCTTATCGTTATCCCTGCTCCTTGGGAAGTAACGGTTTCTTCGCGTTCAGGTACAGCTTTGGGCCCCGAAAGTATCCTGAAGGCGTCTTATCAGCTAGATTTATCTTCTTATGATTATCCAGCAGCTTGTGATATGGGCATTGTTATGCTACCTATTCCGTACGACTGGAAGATGCTCAGTGATACGCTCAGGCATGATACGGCTAGCTATATCCATGCGCTAGAGTTAGGCGTTCAGCGTTCTACGCTCAGAGGAAGCGTTGTACAGAAGATCAATCGGCATACACGGCTGTTCAAGGAGGATATCAAAGCTAAGGCGCTGACTTACTTGAATAAAGGTAAACTAGTGGCTGTGCTGGGTGGAGATCATAGTACGGCACTGGGCTTGATGGAGGCGCTAGCCGAAAAACATGAGGGCTTTGGTATATTACATATCGATGCGCATGCTACGCTGCGTAAGGCTTACCAGGGGTTTACTTACTCGCATGCTTCTATTATGCATAACGCGCTGAAGCTTTCTCAGGTCACGCAGCTCGTACAGGTAGGCTTGCGTGATTATTCTAAGGAAGAAGCACAGATCATTGCTGCTTCTGAGGGGCGGATTGTATCTTTTTTCGATGATCGGCTAAAGCAACAGCGCTTCCAAGGAATTACATGGGATGCTAGCTGCCGCGAGATTATTGATGCGCTACCTGATAAGGTTTATATTAGTTTTGATATAGATGGCCTAGATGCTAAACTCTGCCCTAGTACGGGTACGCCTGTGCCTGGGGGGCTTGATTTTGATGAGGTGTGTTATTTATTTCAATGTCTTGTTCAAAGTGGTAAGCAGATCATTGGTTTTGATCTGTGTGAGGTAGCTCCTGGCGAAAACATAGACTGGGATGCGCAGGTGGGTAGCCGAATGTTATATAGGCTGGCACTGGCTATGGGTGCAAGCCAGGGAAAGTTGTCTGTTGAATGATTACCTGGACTAGTACTTTTATGTTGCTATGGCTCTTATGAGCTTCCAAAGTATCAAGGACAGACTATGCTGAGCTGCCTAGGCAGGAGGCTTGGGGTATTTATCTTAAAAGAATGACCTGAATTTCTCAAATAATCCTTTTTCTTGCTTACTAGGATTGGGCACAAAGTTGGGAGAGCTACTTAGCGACTCGAGCTTTTCTTTTTCTTCTTTGGTAAGCGTTTGGGGTGTCCATATTTGTACATGAATGAGCTGGTCACCAATGCCATAGCTATCAATGTCTTTGATTCCTTTTCCGCGTAGCCTCAGTATTTTTCCGCTTTGTGTTCCGGGAGGTAGTTTGATTTTTACTTTGCCACTTAGGGTGGGTACTTCTTTATCGCTACCTAGGACAGCATCTATAAAGCTGATGTGCAGCTGATAGTGAATGTCGCTGCCTTCTCGCTTGAGTAAAGCATCTTCTTTTTCTTCGATTAGAATAATGAGGTCGCCTGGTATACCTCCTTGGGCAGGTACATTGCCTTGGCCTTTCATGGATAGCTGCATACCTTGGCTTACGCCAGCAGGTATCTTAGGGCTGAGTATGTCTTCTTTGTATAATCTACCCTCGCCTCTACAAGTACTGCATAGGGTAGAAATTGCTTGGCCTGATCCTTGGCATGTAGGACAGATAGTGGTTGTCATTACTCGGCCTAGCATGGTATTAGCTACTCTATGGGCTTGGCCAGTGCCTTTACAGGTACTACAGGTGGATAGTGCTGTTCCATTTTGAGCACCATTCCCTCCACAGGCATTGCAAGCAATGTAACGTTTTACCTTGATCTTTTTCTCAACTCCCTGGGCTATCTCTTGGAGGGTAAGCTTGAGCTTGATACGTAGGTTGGTTCCTCTCCGTGTTGTTTGTGTTCCTCCTCGGAAGAAGCTTTCAAAGGATGTGCCTCCGAAAATATCGCTGAACTGCGAGAAGATATCCTCCATATTCATTCGGGGACCTCTACTTGTTTTACCATAGACTCCTTCATAACCAAAGTGGTCGTATCGTTGTCTTTTTTCAGGATTACTCAGTACCTCATAGGCTTCTGCAGCTTCTTTGAATTTTTCCTCAGCAGCAGTGTCGCCTGGATTTTTGTCAGGATGGTACTTAAGGGCTACTTTTCTGTAGGCTTTCTTGATTTCCTCAGGGCTTGCATGGCGCTTTACGCCTAGTATTTCATAGTAGTCTTTTTTGGTCATTATGATCCGGTTACAACTTTAGCAAAACGCAGTACTTTGTCTTTCAAGCAATATCCTTTTTCAAGGATATCTACTACCTTGCCTTGTAGGGCTTTGCCCTCTACAGGGGCTTGGGAAACTACTTCGTGTAGCTCGGCATCAAAGTCAATGCCTTTGGTAAGCTTCATGGGCTGTACGCCTGCTCGCTGGAGTAGGTGCATAAGTTTGTCATAGACTAGCTTGATACCTTCTTGCATAGCTTCGGCAGGAGTGTTGTCTTGTTGCAGCGCAGCGAGCGCCCGCTCAAAGTCATCAATGATAGGTAAAAGCTGCTTAAGAATGTCCTCGCTACCAGTCTCTATGAGGGCTAGCTTTTCTTTAGCAGCTCTTCTTCTGAAATTTTCAAATTCTGCATATAGCCTTATGTACTTGTCATTGGATTCGGCTAACGCTGCTTGGGCTTTTTCTAGCTCTTCAGCTTGCTTTATTGTATCTGGAATAGGCTCTTGGGGTTCTTTTTTAACTTTATCCTGGTCTGGAGATGGTTGTTCTTCTTTCATATGGTTAAACTTATATTATTGCTAGTTGTAGCCATGGATTTTCATTTCCGA
>JBCCHM010000047.1:0-5545 GCA_039028755.1 Bacteroidota bacterium
CAGCTCACTGCTGATTTGATTGAGAAAAGCTTATTCCCTCAGAGAAATTTGTATCATGACGAAGCTTATTACGATGTTCCTGAGGAGATAAACCTCATCGGAGAAGTTGTATTAGATAATTGGACTGAGAATCAACAGAAAAATAGCCTGGTAAAAAGACTTGTAAAAAATTACAACAGTAAAAGAAATACAATCATAGGGAACTTCCGGAGAGACAAGTTCAGCTTAGAGGTAGGGGACGAGCTCCCTACAGGAATTCTTAAAATAGCTAAAGTGTATGTAGCTAAAAAAAAGAAGCTACAAGCTGGTGACAAAATGGCAGGTAGACATGGCAATAAAGGGATTGTCTCAAAAGTTGTATGTGAAGAAGATATGCCTTTTTTAGCCGATGGTACCCCTGTTGATATTGTTCTGAGTCCCTTAGGGTTACCTTCAAGGATGAATTTAGGTCAAGTTTATGAGACTGTACTAGGATGGGCAGGACACAAACTGGGGAAGAGATACGCTACTCCTATCTTTGACGGCGCCTCTATAGAAGATGTAGCTCAAGAACTAAAAGAAGCTGGGATACCGACATTCGGGCAAACCGAGCTCTATAATGGACTGACAGGTGAAAAGTTTGACCAGAAAGTAACCGTCGGAGTAATCTACATGCTCAAACTAGATCATTTGATAGATGACAAGATGCATGCACGCTCTGTTGGGCCTTATTCATTGATTACCCAACAACCATTAGGAGGTAAAGCACAGTTTGGAGGCCAGCGTTTTGGCGAGATGGAAGTATGGGCACTGGAAGCCTTCGGAGCTGCTCATGTGCTACAAGAAATGCTGACTATTAGGTCAGACGATGTAATAGGCCGCTCAAAGACCTATGAGGCTATTGTAAAAGGAGAGCCTTTCCCAAAACCCAATATTCCAGAATCATTCAATGTACTAATTCATGAGCTCAGAGGGCTAGGACTAGAAATTACCCTTAAATAAAAAAACGCTCTTAATAATCGATGTGTATCGTGGCAAGCCAAAACTTATGCTAATTAGAAAAAATACGCAAATTAAAGCTGACTTCTCAAAGATCGTTATTAGTATCGCTTCTCCAGAGTCAATTCTAGAACGATCTCATGGAGAAGTTACCCAGCCTGAAACAGTCAACTATAGGACGTATAAACCCGAAATGAATGGCCTGTTTTGTGAAAGAATTTTTGGGCCTACAAAAGACTGGGAATGTCACTGTGGTAAATATAAAAGAATTAGGTATAGAGGTATTATATGTGATAGATGTGGTGTAGAGGTGATAGAGAAAAAGGTTAGACGAGAAAGAGCCGGACATATTGAGCTGGTTGTTCCTATAGCACACACATGGTACTTCAGGTCATTACCCAACAAGATCGGCCACATGCTCGGTCTGTCTACTAAAAAACTTGACCAAATCATCTACTACGAAAGATACGTAGTGATACAGCCAGGCATTAAGGCAGAGGATGGTGTCAGCCATATGGACTTTCTAACAGAAGAGGAGTATCTAAACATTTTAGACCAGCTTCCCCGTGAGAATCAACTTTTGGATAATGCTGACCCTAATAAATTTATTGCTAAGATGGGTGCTGAAGCCTTGCATATACTCTTATCAAAGCTTGATCTAGACGCATTGTCTTTTGAGTTAAGAAATCAGGCAAGCAATGATACTGCACAGCAGCGTAGGGTTGAGGCACTCAAGAGACTAAGAGTAGTAGAGAGCTTTAGAGAGGCAAGAAGTAGGATAGCTAATAAACCAGAGTGGATGATTATGAGAATGATACCTGTCATCCCTCCTGAACTCAGACCTCTTGTACCACTAGAGGGAGGTAGATTTGCTACTTCTGACCTTAATGATCTTTACAGAAGCGTGATTATTAGAAATAATCGGCTGAAAAGGCTTATTGACATTAAGGCGCCCGAAGTAATCTTGAGGAATGAAAAAAGGATGTTACAAGAGGCCGTAGACTCTTTGTTTGATAACTCTAGAAAAGTAAATGCTGTTGCATCTGAGGGCACTAGAGTATTAAAGTCCTTTAGCGATATACTAAAAGGAAAGCAAGGGAGATTCCGTCAAAATCTTTTAGGAAAGCGAGTAGACTATTCAGGTAGATCTGTCATTGTCGTAGGGCCAGAACTAAAGCTTCATGAGTGTGGATTGCCTAAAGACATGGCAGCTGAGTTGTTTAAACCTTTTATCATTAGAAGGCTTCTTGAAAGAGGAGCTGCCAATACTGTCAAGGCTGCCAAAAAGATCGTTGCAAAGAAAACAGCTATTGTCTGGGATATATTAGAGAACGTTTTGAAAGGACATCCTATACTGCTTAACCGTGCCCCAACCCTACATAGCCTTGGAATACAAGCCTTCCAGCCTAAGTTAATCGAAGGCAAAGCTATCCAGCTTCATCCTTTAGTATGTACTGCATTTAATGCAGACTTTGATGGAGATCAAATGGCTGTGCACATTCCTTTAAGCCATGCAGCCATAGCAGAAGCATCACTGCTAATGCTATCCTCCCATAACATCCTCAACCCTGCCAATGGTATTCCTGCTGCTGTGCCTACCAAGGATATGGTACTAGGCTTATACTATCTTACAAAGGGTAGAAGGAATACCTTAGAATATCCTGTAAGAGGTGAGGGTATGGTCTTCTACTCACCAAGAGAAGTGATGATAGGTATTGACAGTGGTACAGTATCCAAGCACGCCCTTATTAAGGTAAAAGTAAAGATACAAGATAAAGGTGGGATGCTTGTTGAAAAAATGATCGATACAGTAGCAGGCAGAGTTATCTTTAATCAATATGTTCCTAAAGAGTTAGGCTTTATTAACGAACTGCTGACCAGTAAAAAGCTACAAAACATTACTGCTTATGTGTATAGAAAAGTAGGAACAGCGCGAACTGCACAGTTTTTAGATGATGTAAAAGAGCTAGGATTTCAGTCTGCTTACAAAGCGGGTATAAGCATAGCCCTAGATCATATAAAAGTACCAGCTGTGAAGAGTGAGCTTATTGCACAAACTAAGCAGCAAGTAAGTTCTGTTTGGGATAACTATCTGGCGGGATTAATTACTGATAATGAGCGTTACAACCAGATTATAGATATATGGACTCGCGTCAATAGTCAAGTTACTGCTGTTCTCATGAAAGACTTGGAGCAGGATCAGCAAGGATTCAATCCTATTCATATGATGATGAATTCAGGAGCCAGGGGATCAAGAGAGCAAGTACGTCAGCTAGGAGGTATGCGAGGACTAATGGCTAAACCCCAAAAAAACTTACAAGGTTCTATAGGAGAGATTATTGAGAATCCTATTTTAGCCAACTTCAAAGAAGGGCTAGACGTAATCGAGTATTTTATTTCCACCCATGGTGCTAGAAAAGGATTAGCTGATACTGCCCTCAAAACAGCTGATGCAGGCTACTTAACTAGGAGACTTGTTGACGTAGCGCAGGATGTGATCACTGCGGAAGAAGACTGCGGTACGCTAAGAGGGCTTATAGTAACAACCTTAGTAAGTAAAGATGCAGTTGCTACTCCAATTTCGGAGCAAATACTAGGGAGAGTTACCATGCATGATATATATGACCCCACTACTCATGAACTACTAGTTAAAGCAGGTAGCGAGATTACTGAAGAGCTTGCTACCCAAATTGAGGGGCTAGGTATAGAACAGGCTGAGATTAGGTCAGTATTAACCTGTGAAACAAAGCAGGGTGTATGCAAAAAATGCTACGGTAGAAATCTAGCCACCGGCAAGTTGGTACAAATAGGAGAGGCTGTAGGCGTTATTGCAGCGCAGTCTATTGGTGAACCAGGTACACAGCTAACATTACGGACCTTCCATGTTGGAGGTGCTGCTTCAAACATTGCTGTTGAGGAGACAATCAACGCAATAGCCAAGGGAGTCGTCGTTTTTGAGGATCTTAATGTCATCAAGACGACCAATAACCAAGGAGAAAAGCTAAATATTATAGTAGGCGGATCTTGTGAAGTTAAGATACTAGATCCTACGTCGCAAAAAGTGTTAATGCATAGAAATGTACCCTATGGTGCTTATTTGAGCGTGAAACAAGGTGAAGAGGTAGAGAAAGACCAAGAAATATGCTACTGGGATCCTTACAATGCAGTTATCTTAACGACTATAGATGGAGAAGTTGAATTCCAAGCTATAGAAGAGGGCGTTACGTATAGAGAAGAATATGATGAGCAAACAGGCTATAAAGCAAAGGTAATTATCGAGTCCAAAGATAAAACTAAGAATCCTAGCATTATTGTAAAAAATAAATCAGGTGAGCGTGTTAATTACAACATCCCAGTAAAGGCCCATTTAGCAGTAGAAGATGGTAGTACAATTCAGGCTGGAAAGCCTCTAGTAAAAATCCCTAGAATGGTCAGTAAATCTAAGGATATTACGGGGGGGCTTCCTAGAGTTATAGAACTTTTTGAGGCAAGAGAGCCATCCACTCCCTCTATTGTAAGTGAAATTGACGGCTCCGTTACCTACGGTGCTATAAAGCGTGGTAATCGTGAAATTTTTGTTGAATCAAAAGAAAAAATAAAGAGAAAGTACCTCGTACCACTTTCAAAACACATTCTTGTTCAGGACAATGACTACATCAAAGTAGGCTACCCATTATCTGAAGGTAATATCTCACCTAGTGACATGCTAAGTATTAAAGGACCAACAGCCTTGCAAGAATACCTTATCAAAGAGCTTCAAGCTGTGTATCACTTACAAGGTGTTAAGATCAATAGCAAGCATCTAGAAGTCATTATAAGGCAGATGATGAGCAAGGTAGAGATTGTTGGATCTGGTGATACTACCTTTTTGCCTGGACAAATCGTCGACAAATTCTCCTTCAGAGGGGAAAATGACCAACTTATTGACAAAAAGGTAGTTACTGACGGAGGTGGCTCTACCTTGTTAAAGGTCGGACAATTTATTAGCTCAAGAAGGATCCATGAAGAAAACATAAGCTTAAAACGACAAGGCTTAAAGCTCGTTAAAGCGAGAGATGCTGAGCCAGCTATCGCTAAACCCAAGCTTCAGGGTATTACCCAAGCTTCTTTAAGTACCAAGAGCTTTATATCAGCTGCATCTTTCCAGGATACAACAAGAGTGTTAAGTGATGCTGCCATTAAAGGTAAAAGTGACGATTTGAGAGGGTTAAAAGAGAATGTAATTACAGGCCATTTAGTCCCTATAGGAACTGGTCTACGCCACTATAGTAAGCTAATCGTTGGACTTAGAGAAGACTATGAAGCACTGATTGCCTCTAAAGAAACTACCTCCCAAAAGGAATATGCTGACAAAGATGAAGTGCTTCAGGACTAAAAAGCCATCTCTTAATAGCTCTCCATAGGTTATCAAGTAAAACTGCCTGGGAGATATTACCTAGAGTACTGGGCAGAATAAAAAATATAAGCAAAAGAATACTAACTCCCTTATCAAAAGCCTAAGGCTGAATCCTATAGCCAGCTAGCAGCCCATCTAACCTATAGCCCAGCTGTCCTGCAGATACCTAGG
>JBCCHM010000048.1:0-5479 GCA_039028755.1 Bacteroidota bacterium
GCAAATAGAAGAGGAGTCAACATCTAGAAGACTGCTAGAGTTTTTTGATGTCATTGGTGAGACGGGAGTTGGGTTATATATGATCGACAAAGATATTGGTTCCTTGAGAGGGTAGGGATAAGCAGTATTTATGTTACCTAAATGATGAAAATGCTAGTCCGCGTTGGTATTGGGCTCTAAATAAAGCTAAGCTTTATATTTGGGGATGCTCGACAAGCAACATCTAAATTTATGAAAATAAAGCACAGACAGGAAAAGTAAGATGCTGGCATACAATCCCGTTAAGAGTGCTTCTATTCTCTTGCTGTTCTCTCGAGAGAGTAGTGGCTTGGGGGATAACCATTGCTATACGTTCCTTCTCCGCTGCTTTCTTCTGCCCGATATATAGACAACTCTACGCCTTCTTCTCTTGCTCTTTAAAAATGACCCTATACTGTAGACCTTGTTATAACCTGAGTTAGATGAGCGATACTAGGTAATAGGCCAGGGTGTGAGACGATTAATGGGCCGGGCCAGAAGGGCCTTGTTGCTGAACACCAAAGCCGAGATAAGTCTTGTGATGCAAGAGCATGAGGGTATACCTACCGTTAGTGGACGGACCTACCTCTTGTCAGGACAACGAATTGTGTGTGGGTAGATATGACCTAATAGGTAGGTAGCAAAGGCAGTTGGTTAGGTGATATGTTGTAATTATTGATTGAGTAAATTTGGTAGTGATTGGGGTATGAATTGTGTGCATGTAGCTGCATTTACAGGGAGCGATGAGCTGTGTAAAGCGATTAGGTTGTAGAACTAAAAGCGCTATCACTTATCGTTTAAGGGGTTAATGCGTGATCCAATATGTTCCCTGTAGCTAAAATACAGGGATACAGCTGTAGAAAAAATGGCCTCAAAACAGATAATACACGAACAGTCTTTCTGATATAGGCTTTAGCAAGATTCCAGGGAGCTATTCTCAGACTCAGCAATACAAAAGGTGTGAGGCTGATTTGCAAAGAGAGATGCTGAGTTAATACAGCTATTCTTAAGCTTGACACATATAGTGAATAATGCTAACTTTATACTTAGACCCAGCAATTAAGTTTTTTAGAGACAACAAACCTGCAAATAGTAATAATTATGAAATTTACCATATCCTCCTCCGTCCTATCTAGACGGCTAACTGATATCAACGGTGCTATTGTTAATAACCCAATCGTTCCTATCCTAGAGAATTTTTTGTTTGAAATGGCTGATGGCAAGCTTAAGATTACTGCCTCAGATTTACAGATTTTTATCACCACAGAGCTAGCTATAGAAGCTCGAGAATATGCAAAAATTGCTATACCAGCCCGTATTTTGCTGGATACGCTGAAGAATCTGCCAGAGCAACCTATTACTTTTTCTATCGATGAAAATGCCTACAGTATAGAGATTAGCTCAGATAATGGTCGGTACATCTTGGCTGGAGAAAATGCCACAGACTTCCCAAAAGTAGCTACAGTTACAGCCAATGCTACTGTAAATATGCCTGCTGAAGTGCTAAAAAAAGCCATTCAACAAATCATTATCGCTACGAGCCATGATGAGCTTCGGCCTGCTATGAATGGGGGGTACATGAGTTTCAGCGAAGAAGGTGCCATATTTGTAGCCACAGATGGTCATAGGCTAGCCCGCTACAAACGGACAGACATCAGTACAGTAATCCAGCGTCCGTTTATTATCCCTCGTAAGGCTCTAACGCTGCTCAATGGATTGCTGCCTAATGATAACCAAGCGGTTGGGATAGTTTTTGGTGAAACGAATGTGCACTTCAAGCTGGATAACATTAGCATGATGTCTAGACTGATTGATGAACGTTACCCTGACTATGAAAACGTAATCCCCATAAATAATCCCCATAAACTTACTATCAACCGAGCATCTCTGCTGAGTTCACTCAAGCGTATCGCTATCTATGCTAATAGAACTACTCATCAGGTTAAGTTAACTCTTGCATGCAATGAGCTCCAGATCTTGGCAGAAGACCTAGACTTTTCTAATAAAGCCAATGAGCAGCTAACCTGTGAATATGAAGGCGCTGACCTAGAGATTGGATTTAATGCCAAGTTGCTCATTGAAATGCTCAACAGCCTTACCTCAGAGGAAGTAGCGATTCACCTTGCAGAGCCTAATAAAGCAGGCGTTATATTCCCCCAAGAAAAAGAAGCACAAGAAGATATTTTGTTATTGATCATGCCTATAATTTTGCAATAAAGTGCTTAATGCAGGCTTGCTGATTTAGCAGCAGGAGTGTAAGCTGTATATGTAGTTGTTTGGTCCCATGTTATAATAGACTCCTTTCGGAGCTCAATAATTTAGGCTCCACACTATAAATTGATACGACTAAATCGTAGAGAGAATCTTTTTCTTCTATTTCTATACTTACCACTAATAACCCTAAAATGTTAGTACCCTAAGCAGCATTTTCATTTAAAACTCTTTTGATAGCAATACACCGATCATAGCTCTTAATAGCTTTTGGTATAGGAGCTATCTAACGGTTAAGCGGCTAGTTTAAAGTTTGGTGGGATACAGGCTAAAGTTTTCTAGGGAGATTAGTTTAGGAGCTATGGGTTAAGCTAGTTAAGTAGGAGCAATTATTACAAGTAAAGCAGCACCAGGATCGCGGTGATTTTTAAAGGCTGATCAATGTCTATTCACAGAGAAGGAACGAGCATACTGTTCAGTATGCTCGTAGTCTTAGTTTTACTTAACCTTGTATTTATCAAGGCTTTGCGTATATCCCGCTGGCGCTATACACTCTTGACCATGGCTTCTGTACTCCTTTATCTGTGGATGCTCTATTTCTTTCGTAATCCTAGCAGAGATATAATGATCCAGGAAGGAGTCATCTTATCACCAGCAGATGGGAAAATAGTGGCTATACAGCCAGTCTACGAAGACGAATATTTTCAAGAAGACTGCATCCAGGTAAGCATATTCATGTCTCCATTCAATGTACACGTTAACAGAAGCCCCATCTCAGGCACTATCCAGTACTTCAAGTATCATCCAGGCCAATATCTAGTGGCTTTTCATCCTAAGTCTAGTACTAAAAATGAACGAACCACTGTAGCAGTGAAACGCCAAGATGGCATGGAGCTACTTTTTCGTCAGATAGCTGGCTTTATGGCTAGGAGAATCAAATTTTATCCTCAACAAGACGACTTTATTAAGCAAGGGGATGAAGTTGGGTTTATCAAATTTGGCTCTAGGCTAGATGTTTTTCTTCCGCTAGGTGCTCAAGTCAAGGTAAAGCTAGGAGAGCGCGTAAGAGGGGGTATATCGGTATTAGCTGAACTATAGGCCTACCTAACTTGCGTACTCACTAAACTTATCCAAAATTCACGCACCTTTTAGCTGCTTAGACTTAAAAGAGTAGTTGCACTAAGCCAAAGGCAATGGCAACGGCTGTAGTCGTAGCTACTAACCCTGGTATCATGAAGCTATGATTCAAGACGAGCTTACCTACTCGGGTAGTGCCTGTACGATCCAGGTTAATAGCAGCCAAGATAGTTGGGTAATTAGGAATAAAGAATAGACCATTTACGGCTGGTAGTGTAGCCAATAAGGTGACGGCAGGTATACCTAAAGAGAGCCCTAAGGGTACTAAAGCGCGTATAGTAGCTGTTTGGCTCACTAGCAAAATAGACATGAGGAAAAGGATGATGCTGAACTGCCAAGGATGTCTCGTAATTTGATCCTGCGCCAGCTCCATGATCTGTGCCTGGTTGGCTTTGAAAAACGTATCCCCTAGCCATGAGATACCTAGGATAGCAATGACAGCTTGGATACCTGCTGTAAAGACACTACTCTTAGTGATCTCAGTTGGCTTCAAGCCACATAGCAGTACAATTAGGGCCGCTATAGTAAGCATCATGATCTCAATGATAGTAGGCATAGCCATCAAGGACGTTTTTCCATCAACTTCCCAGCTAGGCCTGAGGCTTTTAACAGTGCCTAGTAAGATAATTAGCACAATTCCTATCATAAATAGACCTACAGCTAGCTTAGCTGAGTTAGCCATTACGCTGTACTGCTGCTGCGCTGGAGTACTTTGGTCTGACGCTTCTTGCGTACTTGTTTGCGCGTTCTGTAGATATACAGGGTCTTGGTGCAATTCTTTGCCCAAATTACTGACTACTAGCGTAGTTATTACCACCCCTCCCAAGGTAGCTGGAACCAATACCTGGAGCATATCCAGCAACTCGATACCCTGTGGAGCTAAAAGGCCAATTATGATGGCTGTAGGAGCTGATATAGGACTGGCTATGACAGCTTGCTGAGCAGCAATCACAGTAGCCGATAAGGGACGCTCAGGTCTAACGCCTGTCTCTCTAGCCACTGTAGCAATCACTGGTAAGATAGAGTAAATAATATGGCCTGTCCCTGCCAGCAATGTCAATAAGTATGTAATAAAAGGACCGATAAAAGTAATTCGATGTGGATATTTTCTGATAAGTTGTTCTGCTAAGTCTGCTAAATAGCGCAGCCCCCCTGCAGCTTCTAAGGTGCTGGCTGCAGTAACTACCGCCGTGATAATCAGCAGTAAATCGAAAGGTGGATCAGTAGGTTGTAAGTGTAAAAAAAATGTCAAGATGGCTAAACCCAAGCCACCCATGATGCCAAGGCTAATCCCTTTTAGCTTTGTCCCTATAAAAATGACTGACAGCACGATAGTGAGCTCAATCCAAATCATAATTGTTGGTTTTAAATATCGACATTATCTCTATATTCATAAGGCCCGAAGCTATTTAGCTTATGCCCTTGCCCGCTTATCTGCAAGCATGTGCGGGCTGCTATATTACGAACTTAGTGATATTATGCTAGGGAGAGAGGCCAGACTTGCTAGCGCAAGTTACGCTATACGTTTTTTCAGTCTATTACGTGAAATTTAGGGACTAGCACCTTTATGTCTCAAAAGACAGTAGGCAGTGCTAGTGGGCATAAGCCATTTTGCGATGGCTCACTACATGTAAATTTAAATTTTAAATGCAAGAATCAATAACAGCTAATTGTAGATCCATCATTTGATTATCAGGGAACTTACTAAGTCGGGATGGCGGGATTTGAACCCACGACCTCTCGTACCCTAAACGAGTGCGCTAACCAGACTGCGCCACATCCCGAGCCTATCCTTGCCTAATATAGGAAACAGAATACTTATGCTGGAACCTCTCTGAGGTGATAGAAGCATATTTTGGGGAATCCATCAGTCGAGAGACGGTCAATAATCTGGCTGAAAGCTTCTATACACTTCGCAAGCAGTGGCAAGAAACTCGCTTAGATGGCTACTATGTTGATTTTACCTGGAATTATAGCCCTTTGAAAGCGTCCTGGACGCAAACCGGAATAAAGAAGGGACTAGTGTACATTAGCTTAATTTAAATTAATCTAAATTTAACTATTGATAAATGGAAAAACAAGTATTATAAGCGTTGGCATATTTAGGAAGCTA
>JBCCHM010000049.1:0-5472 GCA_039028755.1 Bacteroidota bacterium
CTGCTGCTTAGATAGTTTGATAATTTTGTTCAGTATTGGTTGATAAGACTCGATTAAAAAATATGATGAAATATATATTCAAAAGTTTGGAAAATCCTTAAGAGTCGAGCTGCTGCTGAGAAGGGTCAATTAGCTATGATCGACAAGCTCCTTGAGGCGGGCATAAGCCTCGAGGAAAGAGATAAGGATGGTACAACTGCTGGCCGTGCTGCTCTTGTAGCTGCTGCGAAAAAAGGCCAGTGGGAAATGATCAATAAGCTTCTTGATAAGGGCTTGGAACTCGAAGAAAAACGTTTTGAAGCAACTACTAGCGGCAAAGCCTTTCTAGCCGCTGTAGAGAAAGGTCAGTTAGAAATGATCGATGAGTTCCTTGACACTAGCGTTAGTCTTGAGGAAAAAGATTGGGATACAGAAGAAACTATAGATAGCACTGCCCTTCGAGTTGCTGCAACAAAAGGCCATTTAATAATAATTCGCAAGCTCCTTGAGGCAGACGTAGGGCTTGAGGAAAGAGATAAGGATGGAGAAACTGTAGGTAGTGCTGCCCTGCATGCTGCTGCTAAAGGAGGTCACTTAGCACTAATCGACAAACTACTTGAAGCTGGTGTGCTACGGCTCGATAAATATACTGGCCGCGCCGTCCTGTGTACTGCTTCCCAAGAGGGGAAGCTAGAAGTAATTGACAAGCTACTCGAAGCTGGTGTAAGTCTCAAGGAAAAAGACCTCCATGGAGTCTCTACTGGTAGCGCTGCTCTTGTAGCTGCTGCAGAAAAAGGCCAGTGGGAAATAGTCGATAAGTTACTTTACAAGGACGTAAAAATTGAGGAAAAAGATGAAGATGGAAAAACTACAGGCAGTGCTGCTCTTGTAGCTGCTGCAGAAAAAGGCCAGTGGGAAATGATCGATAAGCTTCTTGAGGCGGGCGTAGGGCTTGAGCAAAAAAATGAAAATGGAGTCTCTACTGGTAGCGCTGCTCTTGTAGCTGCTGCAGAAAAAGGCCAGTGGGAAATGATCGATAAGCTTCTTGAGGCGGGTGTAAGCCTCCAGGAAAAAGGAGGCTGGAGAAAAGAAACTGCAGGTAGTGCTGTACTTCGAGCTGCTACAAAAAGAGGCCACTTAGCAATGGTCGATAAACTTCTTGCTGCTGACATAAGGCTTGAGCAAAAAAATGAAAATGGAGAAACTACTGGCAGTGCTGTACTTCGAGCTGCTGCAGAAAAAGGCCAGTGGGAAATGATTGATAAGCTTCTTGAGGCGGCGGGCGTAAGCCTCCAGGAAAAAGGAAGCTGGAGGAAAGAAACTGCAGCTAGCACCGGCTTTCTTGCTGGTGTAAGAGGAGGCTACCTAGCAATGGTCGACAGTCTACTTAAAAATCTTTTTGGAGTATCTGCAGGCAACGCTGCCTTACGCGCTGCTACAGGTGCAAGACAGTGGGAGACTGTTAACAAGCTCCTTGAGGCGGGCGTGAGCATCGAGGAAGAGGAAAAAGATGCCTCGGGAAAAACTGCAGGCAACGCTGCCTTACGCGCTGCTACAGGTGCAGGACAGTGAGAGACTGCTAACAAACTCCTTGAGGCGGGCGTAAGCCTCCAGGAAAAAGATGAGAAAGGAGAAGCTGCTGGAGAGTTGGCCCTTCAAAAAGCAGCTGAGGCCGGGCAAGGAAACATGGTATCAAGGCTTATAGCGCAAGGTGTTAATATTGAAACTAAAGGTGAATTAGAGCGAACCCCTTTGATATGGGCTGCCTATTATGGTCAAGCAGAGATTGTTCGTTGGCTGCTTGAGCAAGGCGCTAACATACATGCACGAGATAGAAATAAAGGAAATGCCCTAGAATGGGCATGGAAAAGAGAACATATGGAAGCTGTTTGCTTATTAATAGAACGAGGAGCCTATGCACGCGGCAATGCTGGCTATGAAGCCCTTAGGTGGGCAGCTATAGGGGGCAAGATAGATATCCTTTGTATGCTTTTGGAAAAAGGCGCTGATGTAAATAGAAAAGATAACTTAGGTAGAACACTGCTCATGCGAGCAGCAGAAAATGGGCAAAAAGAAGTTGTGGAATTCATATTGTCACTAAACCTATCGTTAGATAATAGGGCCAGTATCAATGAACAAGATATATATGGACGTACCGCTTTGCTATGGGCTGCTAAAAATAACCAGCACGCAATAGCCAAGTTATTGCTAGCCCATGGAGCAGATGCAACCATCAAAGATAGGGGAGATAAGAATGCCTTATATTGGTCAGAGTACTATGGTAACCAACTAGTATCTGCGGTACTGAAAGATGAAGGGGACACTAGGCAACTAGGGCCAGATATTGAAATTAGTTCTGTGCCAATAGAGCAAGAAGAAGATGAAGGATTCACTTCCCAAATAGGTAAATATTGTAATTCAAATAGGTAAATATTGTAATTAGTTCTGTGCCAAGAAGAAAAAGTGCCCCATCGCTTCTAAGCGCTAAGTGAGTTCGAGGTTACGACCGAAGTACATACAAAAAAGAAACGCAACAGAATGCCTTTTCAATAAGATGCTGCTACTATTGTAACGCTTTATTGACGGCGCACTTTCCAATACCGCTGCTATTGTATAAATAGCCAATCTACTTTATGCACAAGCGAACACGCTACAAAGCTTTTATAGAGCACTTCACTCAACAGCCTGCGGCCAAGACAGAGTTACAATACGATACACCTTTCCAGCTACTCATAGCCGTTATTTTAAGTGCCCAGTGTACAGATAAGCGGATCAATATGGTGACGCCTAGCCTATTCAAGGCTTTCCCTACGCCTGCACACCTGGCTAATAGCACTTTTGAAGAAGTGCTACCTTATATCAAGTCCGTTTCATACCCCAATAACAAGACCAGACATTTGCTCAAGATGGCTAAGACACTGGTGGAAGTGTTTGGCGGACAAGTTCCTGAGCAAGTAAAAGACTTGCAAAAGCTAGCCGGCGTAGGTAGGAAGTCTGCGCATGTAGTAGCCTCTGTGCTATATAACATGCCCACTATGGCGGTGGATACGCACGTGATGCGGGTTTCTAAACGGCTGGGCTTGGTAGACCCAAAAGCTAAGACACCACTCGCCATAGAAAAACAGCTCGTTCAGTACATTCCCGAGCAGTACATAGGCAAAGCCCATCATTGGCTGATTTTGCATGGCCGCTATACCTGCCTAGCACGCAAGCCTCAGTGCGAGATCTGCCAGCTTACATCCTTTTGTCGCTACTTCGAAGAAAACAGACCAAGCTGAGCTAGCCTAGGCAAACACTCACTCCATAACTCATCCTTCATAGCTCCATTCCACGCCCATTGGCGTATCCTGCAAGGCAATACCCAGGCGCTTCAAATCAGCCCTCATAGCATCTACCTGGCCATACTGCTGCTGCTCCTTAGCCTGGCTATATAGCTTTAGTAGAACTGCTAGGAGCGCTTCTGGGGGTGCACTAGGCTCTTCTCGGAAGCCTAGCACACCTTCCACAAACGTAGTGTATGTGCTTTGTAGCTGCTCAAAGCCTGCTAGGCCCAAGGCAGCAGCCTGCAGCTTACCATTCCTCAGGGCATGAATGAACTTGAGGAGGCTAAAGAGCGCCGCTATCACCTGGGCTGTGTTAAAATCATCATTCATAGCCTGGTAGCAACGATCGCAATGCTGGTGTATTTGCGCAATAGCCTCTTCATCCAAGCTACTAGATCCCTCTTCTGTGTAGACAAGCTTCCTAGCCACTTTTAAGCCATTGATGAGCTTCAGGTAGCCGCTATGCGCTGCTTGCAAGGCTTTAACAGAGAAGCTGAGCGTACTTCTGTAGTGCGCCTGCAGCACAAAAAAGCGCAAGGTCATAGGACTGTAAGCCTGGTCTAGCAACCCGTGAGCTCCCTGAAATAGCTGTTCTAAGGTAATGTAGTTACCCAAAGACTTGCTCATCTTTTGACCATCAACAGTAACTAAGTTATTATGCAGCCAATACTTAGCCAGCGCTGTATGCTGCGCTGCTTGTGCTTGAGCCAGCTCACACTCATGGTGGGGGAAGAGCAAATCCATCCCCCCCCCATGAATATCAAACTGCTTCCCTAGATACTTCGTAGCTATGGCCGTACATTCTATATGCCAGCCTGGAAAGCCCTCCCCCCAAGGAGAAGGCCAATGCATGACATGGGTAGGACTAGCCTTTTTCCATAAAGCAAAGTCCAGTGGCCCCCGCTTTTCTCGCTGCCCTGCTAATGCACGCGTACCAGCTAATAAATCCGCTAAAACTCTACCTGATAGCTTGCCATAGGGATATTGCTGATGATATGCTGCTATATCAAAATACACAGAGCCATTCACTACATAGGCTAGGCCAGCCTGGATGATCCGCTCGATCATGGCAATCTGTTCTGTGATGTGTCCACTAGCATGCGGCTCAATACTAGGCGGCTGCACATTCAGCAAAGCCATATCCTTGCGATAGCTGTTGGTATAGCGCTGCACTACCTCCATGGGCTCAAGACTCTCCAACTGTGCCTGTTGCGCTACCTTGTCTTCCCCTTCATCTGCATCCCTTATTAGGTGCCCCACATCAGTAATGTTTCTTACATACCGTACCTGATAGCCTATATGTGTCAAATACCTGTATATCACATCAAAGTTGATAGCACCACGAGCATGCCCTAGATGAGCCTGTCCATAGACAGTAGGGCCACACACATACATGCCTACAAAGGGAGGTCTGTAGGGGGTGAAAATCTCTTGCTGACGAGTGAGCGTATTGTAAACTTTGATTTGGTGTCGCACAGCGCTAATTTAGTAAGTGCAGCGTGGTTGCATGCAAAGCCTGTCAGAAGCACCCTTCTCTATTTTACACAACACAAAGACCCATCACTTACTAGCTGATGCGTATTGTATCTATTTTTACTAATTTTACACGATTCTACAGAAGATCAATAGAATGTTAGACTAAAAGCCAAACATGATGCGTGAAAAACAAAAACAGTTTGTCATCAATAACCTAGTAGCAGCCCTATGGATATTGCTAGCTCTAGGAAGCTATCACTTCGCTACCTCAAAAGAAAGACAAGTATCAACCAGCTCGGAGCCCACAGGCACTGAGCAGACCATCCACCTAGCTAGTTTTAGTCCTAGTAACAATTCGGAAGCAGCTGAGAACCCTAGCTTCATTCATGCTGCCCAAATAGCCACGCCTGCTGTAGTGCACATCGCTGCCAAATACAAAGCTAAAATTGTTCGAGGAGCTACAGGTAATAGCCCACTTGACCGGCTGTTCAAAGAATTTTTTGGAGAAGAATTTGAACTAGGGCCCAAGGAATATAAAAGCCAGCCCGGAGATAGTTTTGGTTCAGGGGTTATTATTGCCGAAGATGGATATATTGTTACAAACAACCATGTGATAGCAGATGCTGAACAAGTAGAAGTTACCCTAGATGATAACCACAGGTATACTGCTAAGGTAGTAGGTACCGACCCTGAC
>JBCCHM010000050.1:0-5306 GCA_039028755.1 Bacteroidota bacterium
ACTTTGATTTTGTAAATCAATCAGTTAGGATAGGTTAATTAATGTTAAGGTTAAAGCAAAAAATAGCCTTATTACGTACTAAAAGCTTAGTTGGCTAGTGCTATAAATAATGCATCAGGTTCTTAGTGCTGTTTTGATAGAGACTGCTTTTGTGCTTTTCTTTGAGGCTATTCTACCAGTCAATGCTATAGCCATGACAGAGACTACACTGATACAAACTATTGAAGCTGCTTGGGAGGATAAAGCTTTGCTCAGTAAAGATGCTGTACGGGCAGCTATTCGATCGGTTATTGGCGCACTAGATAGCGGGAGTCTTAGGGTAGCTGAGCCTAGTACAGTAGGGTGGCAAGTGAATGAGTGGGTGAAGAAAGCTGTGGTCCTGTACTTTCTAATTCAGGAGATGAAGCTAATGGAAGCAGGGCCTTGCCAGTTCTATGACAAGATTCCCTTAAAGCAAAACTTTAAGGAATTAGGTGTACGTGTAGTACCCCCTGCAGTAGCTCGGTATGGTGCTTGCCTGCGCCCAGGCGTTATTCTCATGGCCTCCTACATCAATATAGGAGCCTATATAGGCGAAAATACTATGGTTGACATAGGCGCTGCTGTGGGTAGCTGTGCTCAGCTAGGTAAGCGCATTCACGTAAGTGCAGGCACTGTTATCGGCGGTGTGTTAGAACCTATACAGACCAAGCCCGTGATCATAGAGGATAATGTGTTTATCGGTGCTAAATGCTCAGTGGTAGAAGGCGTTACTATCAGGCAAGAAGCGGTGCTCGGTGCTAATGTTACTTTAACCGCTAGCACCAAGATCCTTGATGTAACCCAAGCAGGACAACCTAAAGAGTACCGTGGTTATGTGCCTGAAAGAGCTATAGTGGTGCCCGGCTCCTACCCCAAGCAGTTTCCTGCTGGCCAATATCAGGTTCCTTGTGCCTTAGTTATTGGGAAGCGCACCCAGCGTACGGACTCGAAGGTGTCTCTAAATGAGGCACTTAGAGACTATGGAGTATGTGTCTAACCAGAGGCTATACAACCATATTCTTCTAGTGAAGCAGGTCTAAATATCTGCCTTACCTAGGGCTATCTGGATGACTATCAAGTCATTGCGGTCTGCATATTCACAGATTGCTTTATCTGTGGTATACCATTTATCTAAGATATGGTTTACATGCATAACCTAATCACTATGCTTCCTTAGAGATTGCACTATAACTTATAAGAGATATGTACATCGCAAAGAAACTTCATTAAGCAGTTACTTGAATAGCTCCACCTATCAAAGATAATTTCGCAAAGGAAAGGGTAGCTATAATATCTTATCGCTCTAATTCAGGGTGTTTATGGAGAATTTCCTCTATGGTAATCCCTGCAGTGAGCATATCGAGAATGATTTCTATTGGCCATCTCATACCACGGATACAAGGTTTACCATGACATATTTTGGGGTCTATCGTTACTCTGTTTATTTGTTGCATAGGCTCTAGGTTTGTCGCAAATGGGTATTGCAATTCTATCTAACTCAGTCGACACTTAATAACTCTCAACGATTCTAGGAAGCACAAATTCCTGGGAGGTAGCCCTAGCAGTTCTGCCACTGTGCAGTACAGAGGATATAAGCAAAAAAATGCTAACTCCCGTAGCAGTAGCTTAAAGTTGAACCCTATAGCAGCTAAGAGTCCATTCAAACCTATCTCCCAGACTACCCTTCAGGTAGTTCCGACTCAGTCTATGCTCTGACTTCAGGTACCCTATTACCGCTTCTATTCCTGAGCGGGCGCCTACAGCGCAACTTATGCTGATAAACAGCATAAGCACTCTTGCCTCAACAGCTGCCCGGTAAGATTACCTCACTCGACCCCACCTTCCCATGGCCCCTATACCCTCGGTCCATTATTACTCGACTAAACTCCTTCCCAAACATCCTGCATCAGTTGGGTAGGTGATATTTTGCTTTTAGCCTTTGCTTACATAGGTAGTAAGTGTTATGTTTACGTCTTCGTAAAAATTATAAACTAGCATTATTGAGTCAAAAGCATTAACCATGTACTGGACACTTGAATTAATATCTTATTTGGACGATGCTCCTTGGCCAGCAGATAAAGAACAATTGATTGATTTTGCTGATCGTATAGGAGCGCCACTAGAAGTAATAGAGAACTTACGAGAGCTAGAGGATGATGAGCACCCTTATCATAGTGTAGAAGAGGTGTGGCCTGAATACCCAACTAAAGAAGATTTTCTTTTTAATGAAGATGAGTATTGAGCACTACGCTCATCTAAAGTACTAGCCGTATGCCAATTCCTGCTAGCAGGAGCTCATATTGTTTTTAAAGACTAACTGATAAATCCCCTGAAATTGTTGCTCTAGCAAAATAGTTTTGCCTTGTATTAGGTTTACAGGTAGCTCACCAGTCCGATACATAATCGTTAATAAGCTCACTGGGCTATCACAACATACCTTGAATCTCGACTGGAGTGTCTCTGAGAGCGCTCTGAGCTTGATAGAGTCATTATTTAAGCAGAGAGACAAAGAATATGCAGTTCTTTCTAGCACGTTTACCTGCATAGCCAGTTCTGCGAGCTGTTCAAAAACCATACTTAGTTGCTGCACGTCCAAAAACGTAAGGTCACACAAGGTGAGCCTAACAAGGCACTGGTCTGCCCGTAAGATATAAATAGGATGTGCTATCTGAGCGTATCCATTAGATACTACTGTGCCATCTTCATACCTATCATTAAAAGGCTTTACATAAAGTGGAATATCCCGCATAGCCAGGGGTTGTATCGTTTGAGGATGAACTACTTGGGCACCATAAAAAGCCATCTTCGCCATTTCTTGATAAGAGAGTCGGTCAAACTTCACTGCATCTTGGAATAGCTTAGGATCTGCACTCATAATACCGGGTACATCTTTCCAGATAGTCAAGGATTGTGCACTTAGAGTAGCTGCTAAGATAGCCCCCGTAAAATCAGAGCTTTCTTTACCTAAAGTAGTAGTCTCTCCAGCCTCATTACTACCAATAAATCCCTGCGTGAGTATCCAATTCTTTCGTGCTAGAAGCGGCATGAAGCCTCTTTGAACCAAGCTTTGCGTGCTACCCCAATCAACCTGGGCATTACGGAATCCACTATTCGTCTTGATGTACTTTCTAGCATCTAACCATGCACATGCTATAGCCTGTTCTTGTAGGTAGTGATGAATAATCTTAGAGGCTACGATTTCTCCCCACGCTACCAAGCTACTATAAAGCTTGTCTAGTGCATCAGGTGGGTAGGCTACGTGCAGGGTCTTGATGAGCTGGTCTTTCCACTGAACTAATACTTGATGGGCTTGGTGATATGTAGTACTGAGCAAATTATCAACAATATGCTGATGAAATAGATAGACTTGCTCAATAGCTTTATCGTAAGGCTGGTCAGTTGCCTTTTGTTGAAAAATAGCCTCTAAGGCTTGTGTTGTTTTGCCCATGGCCGAAACAACGATGACAAGCGGTTGTGCCTGGTGTTCGGCTACGATCGTTGTCAGCTGCCTTACCGATTCAGGATCTTGGATAGAAGCACCTCCAAATTTAAATACCTTCATGCACTATACAGGATTTTTCTGATAGACGGACTTTAAAGCTACAGGCTACCCTCGAGCAATTGACAACTTGTAGAGCCGCTTCGTTCAGCACTGCAATGCTCCAAGACTAACAGAATTATGATTAACTAAGTCTTTCTCCAGATCAGGCATCTATCCACATCCTCCTACACAGAAAGTACAATAAACTCACGCCAGAAAAACTCAGCAAATTCGGCGAAAAATACAGCTTAGCTAGCAAAGCCTCAAACAACTTGCCAATAAGTATGAAATCAACATAATGCCTGAAGCTGCTGAGCCTCGTAAGGCGCAGAAAAAGCCATGTTAAGGAGCATTTGGCTAGCTTTGTGATGGATTATAATCATGCAAAGAGGCTAAAGCCTCTCAAGGGACTGAAGCCCTTATGAGCATCAGTAGCATTATTCAAGTAGCTGCCTAGTAAAATTGCTTCTTTTAAAGAAAGCTATGCATACACCCGTCTTACTACAAGAGAGTCTAGTAGGACTAGCCATCAAGCCCCAAGGGATCTATGTAGACTTGACTTTTGGTGGTGGTGGCCATGCCCGAGCTATACTCAGTCAGCTAGCAGGAGGTCGATTACTAGCCTTTGATCAAGACCAGGATGCAGCACATATGGCCAGCCAGCTTGAAAGCCAATCCTTTACCTTTATCAGGGCCAATGCCAGGTTTATGCAGCGGTTCCTAGCCTTTCATGGGATACGTGAAGTAGACGGTATCTTAGCTGATCTGGGAGTTTCTTCGCACCAGCTTGATACAGCTGCACGAGGCTTTTCTACCCGCTCAGAGGCCACACTGGATATGCGCATGGATCGTGCAAGCAGCCTTACAGCCCAAGAAGTAGTTAATACTTATTCCCTGGCACAGCTGACACATTTGCTGAAAACCTATGGCGAGGTGCGCCCTGCGCGTGCTCTAGCACAGGCCATAGTAGATCATAGAGCACATAGGCCTATCAATACTACAGCAGAACTACAGAGCGTCCTGCAGCGATTCTCCCCTCCAGGCAGAACTGCTAAGTATTTTGCCCAAATATTCCAAGCTTTCCGCATTGAGGTGAACGATGAGCTAGGTGCCTTAAAAGCCATCTTAGAGCAGAGTGCACAGTTGCTCAAAAAGGGAGGTAGGCTAGCAGTTATCGCTTATCATTCCTTAGAAGATAGATTAGCCAAGCACTTTATCAACAAAGGAAACTTTGCAGGAGAGGAACAAAAAGATGTGTATGGGAACTTGATACGGCCATTACGGCCTATCTATAGAAAGCCTATTAGTCCCTCGGAGGAGGAAGTACAAGCCAATCCTAGAGCCCGTAGTGCCAAACTTAGAGTAGGAGAGCGGCTCTAGGGATAACCCAGCCCCTACCCTACCTCAGCAAGGTACTACATCTTGAATAATGCCCCTGATTAAGGGAACTTATTCTGACTGACTGAGGCACAAGCGTGGACTCTTGCGCCAGAAAGGGGAGTAATTACATTATACTGATAGATTTATCATACCCTGATTAAAGAACAACAATAGAGTAGCATCAAGCATGCTCCACGACTTAGAGAAACGATTCCCTCTTCGATTAAATCTACCTAATTTATCCCTAACTCCACTATTACTCGACTCTATCAAATGCGTCTCTGCTTTACTTATAACAGGACTATCAGCAACATTATTGGACCTGAAGGCACTGCTATAGCACCTATGCCCAGATGGGTATATA
>JBCCHM010000051.1:0-5239 GCA_039028755.1 Bacteroidota bacterium
ACTGAGATCAGCCAATTTTACTGAGGAAGTTGCAGAGGTAAAAGCACCAAAAAAGGCATTTATGGACGACATCACACTCCTAACAAGAAAGCGGGAAGTTATGCAGATGGTTCTGGCACGCCTTGACACCTTGATAACATAGTCAAGGATGAAGTTCAAAGCCAAAAAATCTAGAAGCTTGAATTTTCCCCTAAAAGAAACTGAGTTTAGCTTCAATAACAGGCATGAAGATTTATATCAAGTTCCGTTGCACAAACTTAGAAAATATCCGCTCTAAACGTGCACTAGACCCTTTGCAATATTAGGGGAGCATCTACTACTTAAAGTAAGTTAAAAGCTATACCTAGGATAAATAAACTGACCCTAGGGTCAGTTTCAATACCTGTAAGCTTATGGCCGAGCTTAGGTAGACCATCCTCATACTTAAAATCAAGCATTATACGCCAGATATCTATGCCCAAGCCAGCTTGATAGCCCCAGCTCTCTTTTATATGACTATCGCCTTCTTTAGCCCTAAGAGGCAAGCTAATAATGGGTCCAGCTTGTATTCTAAGCAACCCCCCTAAGCTAATCCCTACCATCACGGGTAGTTCTAGCTTGATGTGCTTTAGGTCTAGCACTTGCCAGCTATATTTATTCTCGGAGCTAGTAATGAGCAGTTCAGGCTGTAGATAAAGTACAGGTAGGTGGAGCCG
Source organism: Bacteroidota bacterium (assembly GCA_039028755.1). Taxonomy (GTDB): domain Bacteria; phylum Bacteroidota; class Bacteroidia; order Cytophagales; family Amoebophilaceae; genus JBCCHM01. The sequence goes on from JBCCHM010000051.1 coordinate 696, forward strand.
TGTGACAACCCCAGCTTGATAGCCCTGTATAAAGCTTGAATCCGCAAAAAGGCTTGCTTGTTCCCTAATTTTTATCTGAGCGGCACTAATACCTATGCGAGGACCAAGCTGAAAGACGCGTGCCTGTATAGAACTGCAGGAAGCTATCAAGCATAAAAATGTGGCTGTAATTTTTTTCATGTTCGCTCTAGTGTACCTTTACGGTGGCAAAGGTACGCCATACCACTTTATGTATTAGCTTTATAGCAGATTAAAGCCCATCAAAATGTTCTTCAAACATGGCAAGTACAGGAGAGATCATCCAAATAATAGGTCCAGTAGTAGATGTTAGCTTTGAAACAACAGCAGGCCTTCCCGCTATCCTTAATGCACTAGAGGTTATCAAAGAAGATGGACAAAAGATAACTCTAGAATGCCAGCAGCACTTGGGAGCGTATAGCATTAGAACCATAGCCATGGATAGCAGTGAAGGCCTAGTACGAGGGATGAAGGCTACTGATACAGGTGCTCCTATCCAAATGCCAGTTGGCGAGGCTATCAGAGGAAGGATATTCAATGTCGTAGGAAAAGCCATCGATGGTATTAGACAACCAATAACAAAAAGTAAATTACCAATTCATAGGCCTGCTCCCAAACTCAAAGACCTCTCTACTACTACTGAAGTGCTGTATACCGGCATTAAAGTTATTGACTTGCTAGCACCATATGTAAAAGGTGGTAAGATAGGACTCTTTGGTGGAGCTGGTGTAGGTAAGACTGTATTGATTATGGAACTGATTGATAATATTGCTAAGTCTTATGCCGGATTATCTGTATTCGCTGGGGTAGGAGAAAGAACCCGTGAAGGAAACGACTTATTGCGGGAGATGATAGAATCAGGCGTTATTAATTATGGAGAAGCTTTTAGAAAGGCGATGGCGCAAGGCGAATGGGATCTCTCTAAGGTAGATGAAAAGACGCTGCAACAATCTCAAGCTACGTTGATATTTGGACAGATGAACGAGTCACCAGGAGCTAGAGCTAGAGTAGCCTTGACTGGACTCACAGCTGCAGAGTATTTCCGTGATGGCGATGGCCCAGGAAAAGGTAAGGATGTACTCCTCTTCATAGACAATATCTTCCGTTTTACCCAAGCAGGCTCTGAAGTATCTACACTACTAGGTCGCATGCCCTCTGCAGTAGGTTATCAGCCTACCTTAGCTACAGAGATGGGCGCTATGCAAGAACGGATTACCTCTGTACAGCATGGTTCTATTACTTCTGTACAGGCTGTGTACGTACCTGCAGATGACTTAACAGATCCAGCCCCAGCGACTACCTTTACGCACCTTGATGCAACTACTGTACTCTCTCGTAAGATAGCATCCTTAGGTATTTATCCTGCAGTAGATCCACTAGATTCCTCTTCACGCATCTTGAGTCCTGATGTTCTAGGTGAGGCACACTATAACACAGCACAGCGCGTCAAGAACTTGCTCCAGCGCTATAAAGAACTACAAGAAATCATAGCTATTCTAGGCATGGATGAGCTATCAGAAGAAGATACTCAAGTAGCATATCGGGCTAGAAAAATACAGCGATTCTTATCTCAGCCTTTCCACGTAGCTGAGCAGTTTACAGGCCTCGAGGGCGTCCGCGTAAGCGTTGACGATACGATCAAAGGCTTCAATATGATTATAGATGGTGAGCTAGATCATCTACCTGAATCTGCTTTTAACCTCGTAGGTACTATTGAGCAGGCTATTGAAAAAGGAGATAAGCTCCTGGCAGGAGCTTATGCTTAACTGAGAGTCTTCAGAATAAGATCGTCTTCTTAAAAACGTTTTGCAAAACAATCTCAATACACTATTATACCTCTTGCCCCCAAAATACGTTGATTTTACATACAGAGAAGATTCTAAAACTACAGTTTTGCAAGAGGTCTATTATACCTGGGACTAGACACATAATCTAACTCAGACACTGTCATGGTAAGTATCTCTAAAAAAGGTTATGCAGAAGCCATTCCCATTAGCCTACACAGCCAAGACCTCTCCTGCGTACAACCCTTCTGCAGTCACTTTGGCACTTGTGGTGGTTGCCAATGGCAACACGTAAGCTATACAGCCCAGTTAGTAGCCAAAGAGGAGCTCATCAGAGAAAAATTAACCCGTATAGGCCATATCCACTCCCCCCCAGTAGCAAAGATACTAGCTGCTCAGCCGACCCAGTACTACAGGAATAAGCTAGAGTTTACTTTCTCTAACAAACGATGGCTCTCGGCAGCAGAGATCCAAAGTGGTATGCAACTAGACCGCCGTGCCTTGGGATTTCATAGGCCTAGGTACTTTGATAGGGTGGTGGATATAGTCCACTGTCACCTCCAGCCCGAGCCTTCCAATGCTATCCGCCTAGCAGTAGGACAGTTTGCTCGGGAGCAAAGGTTTACTTTTTATGACTTTAGACAAAACAAGGGCCTACTCAGAAACCTCATCATCCGCACAGCTTCCAATGGGGAGGTCATGGTGATTGTACAGTTTGGCCAGGCTGATGAGGCTAAGATTACGCATATGATGAGCCATATACAGACACAGTTTCCTACGGTTACTTCCTTGCAATATGTAGTGAATACCAAGTACAACGAGACCTTTTATGACTTACCAGTGCATGGCTACTATGGACAGCCTTTTATTACCGAACAAATCGATGGTCTAAAGTGGCAAATAGGGCCGAAGTCTTTTTTTCAGACTAATACTTCCCAGGCTCAGGTACTATACAGCACTGTACAAACATTAGCTGACTTGCAAGGTGGTGAGGTAGTATATGATCTTTATACAGGAGTAGGCACTATTGCCCATTTTTTGGCTCGAAAAGCACGTTACGTAGTAGGTATTGATATTATCGAGGGTGCCATCGAAGATGCTAGGACTAATGCTCAGCTCAATCAGCTAGCTAACACAAGCTTTTGGGTAGGCGACATGAGACAGATGCTGCATGAGCAACTGGTAGCTATGTATGATAGACCAAGCCTTGTAGTGGCAGATCCACCTAGGGCAGGCATACACCCTGGCGTGCTCGAGCAACTACTACGCATAGCCCCTGAAAAGATCATTTATGTAAGCTGTAACCCTGCTACCCAAGCCAGAGATATTGACTACTTACAGGAACTATACCGGCTCACTAAAGCCCAGCCCATAGATATGTTTCCGCACACCAGCCATGTAGAGAATGTAGCATTGCTAGTCAAAAAACGTAAGAACTATAAAACATGTTAACTTTCTAACAATCTGCCAGCTCTAAACAAACTTGGGCTTTATTCTTTACTCATTGATGCAAAAGCCATGTATAACGATCCAACCCTAGACGGCAAATATTTAGGTACGATATCAGCTGATTTTGTCAAAGTAGCAGATAAAATACAAGAAGCTTCTTATTTGATTAGAAAAAGAGGGGGCTATGCTTATCCTATATTCCCCACATCTCCAGTAGCTATTGAGCTAGGCTCTTTATTAGCTGAAAAGGGTGAGATGGACAATGCGTGGTATTATTATGCAGCCTACCTAGAGGCATTGGTGCAGTGCCAGCTAATAGCTAAAGACAAAGTAGAAGTATTCAAAAGTATCTACAAAGACCCTGATGAGTTTTGCTGCTTGCTGGTTGTAGACAAAAAATTTACCAACTTTATATATATACCCTATCCAATAGATTAGGATGATGAGCGACGGCTAGTAAGCATTCAGCCTACTATTGTTGAGACAAACCTGCTCTATGCCTTGAATTAATAGCAATAGTAGTGCTACAGATGAAGCCCCCTTTACGACATAAACAAAAGCATAACTTCATCTATGGTACCCGAGCCATCCTAGAAGCCATTCGAGCAGGTAAAACCATAGATAAAGTATTTATAGATAGAGCTGCTAAAGGCCCTATCCACCGAGAGCTTATCATCCTCATGCAACAGTACCAGGTTCCCTACAGCCGTGTTCCCACTGCCAAGCTGAATAGGCTAGCTTCCCAGAATCATCAAGGCGCTATAGCCTTATTAGCCCCTATCGCCTTAGCCTCTCTAGGCCATATTATCCAAGTAAGCTATGAACAAGGAAAGATGCCCTTAGTAGTAATCCTAGACAGCATTACAGATGTCAGAAACTTGGGAGCTATTGTACGCACAGCCGTTTGTGTAGGCGCTAGCGCGCTAGTAATACCTACCCAAGGCAGTGCCTCTATTGGAGGTGATGCTATGAAAACCTCAGCAGGGGCCCTGGCTTATTTACCTATCTGCAGAGTAGCTAGCCTGCAAGCAACTATCAGCTACCTACAAGAGAGTGGCTTACAAGTTATGGCTTGTCATGACAAAGCCGCAGAATCACTCTACACAACTGACCTAAACGTTCCTATAGCCATATTATTAGGTGCTGAAGACAAGGGCATCAGATCTGAACTGCTCCAAAGAGCAGACAAACATGTATGCATACCTATGGTAGGTCCTGTCGCCTCACTCAATGTCTCTGTGGCAGCAGCTGTCATCCTATATGAGAGCTTCAGGCAACGGCAAAGCTAAAGCG
>JBCCHM010000052.1:0-5229 GCA_039028755.1 Bacteroidota bacterium
ATTAAAAATAAATGGTCAAGATATTTAGAGGAGACTCTCTGTAATTTATACAGTCTCTGAGGATCTTATTGTATCAAATTCTAAGCTAGTAAGGGATGTATTAGTCATAAAACGAAGATAAATTGCGATATAGCAGCTAAACTATTGGTTATCTTGGTGCTATTGTGTGTTATTGAGCACTAACACCTTGTAAAGGTGTGCTCTCAAAAGTACTAGTATTCCCCAACTATTTTACAATAGCCTTGGTATATATTAACAGTCAGGGGACTCTATAAAAGTGCTAATTCTTTTAACCAGCTATAACGTTCTCAATGCACGGCGATATATATGCTAAATAACTACAACAACCGCACTCGCAGAACTATCTCTGCCTTAGTAGCTATCCCTATCGTTATGGGGGCGATATACTGGAGTCCGTGGAGTTACTTCCTGCTCTTTTTACTCATCGCTTTCTTAACCATGCTAGAATTCTACCAACTCATCAAGCTGCAGGGCGCTTCCCCACTCAGGCTTTGGGGCATTGTAAGTGGATTACTGACTTATACACTTGTATTTATATGGATGCAAGGATTGGTACAACTCCAACTCCTCTACATAATTATTCCACTTATAGCTCTTACTTACTTTATACAGCTTTATAAAAAAGCAAATACTGCTCCCTTTACCAGTATAGCTTATACCATGTTAGGCATTATCTACGTCAGTGTGCCCTTTAGCTTGCTTCATCTGCTAGCCTTTGCCAAAGGATTCTATAGCTATAGGATTGTCTTAGGCACCATATTTATCTTATGGGCCAATGATATTGGAGCTTATATGATTGGCTCGCGTATGGGTAAGCACCTACTTTTTAAGCGCATATCACCTAAAAAATCTTGGGAGGGAAGTCTTGGAGGAGCTATCATGGCTTTACTAGTAAGTTATGGAGTAGCTCACTACTACACAATCTTGTGCTTGTGGCAGTGGCTAGGTATAGCAGGCATTACTGTGGTAGCTGGTACGTATGGAGACTTGGTAGAATCGCTGCTCAAACGAAGCATGAACGTCAAAGACTCTGGAACAATTATTCCTGGACATGGTGGTTTTTTAGATCGTTTTGATAGCTTTTTAATGGCTATCCCTTTTTTGCTAGCTTTTATCAAATTGTTTTCATGACCATCCCTGACACAAAAAAACACTATAGTCATTTCTGATATTCTAGGTGTCTGCTCCTATGATGAAGCGGATAGAGCTAAAGTAACCTTCTCGGGCTCTTCCTCCCATATACTACGGTGAGTCCGTTGCAAACTAGGCTAACACTCCCTACTCAAGGCTCACAAACAACTTTTGTGAGTTTTGCAACGGTTTAGGTATATTCATAGGGCGTTAATTCCTGCAGCCTATTTACACAAATATAGGTCGTCACAAAGTTAGCCAAACCTTCATTTCGGCACTCATGTATATGCTATCAGTAACGTTTTCTGTGGCTGGGTTAAGCAGCCCATTCATACGTGTTACTTGGCCATTAGTCCAAGCATGACTCGCTTGTGTTAAGCGATACTCTATCCCGTGAACAATGCTACTAGGAATTTGTGCTTCCTAGAACTATCGAGAGTTATTAAGGGGCGACTTAAGAAGCTTCAGGCTAGTGTTTTATTCCTAAGGCTACTTCATTAGCTAGATATCTTATAGTGTTCAACTTGTCTTACCTACTTCGTGTTAGACAATACAGCCAGACTCAGGGCTTCTAGCTCTTTAGTCATAGCTTCTAGTTTTAGGTTTTCAGCCATCGGTACAAAAAAGCTGATGGTCTCCTGGGCGATCCGCTGTTGCTTAGCTGGTGGCATACTACCTATCGTACGCATGTTATGTAGCCTATCTGATAGCTTAACGAAGGCTACACGTATATCTTCGTAATGTGTAAGGCGCTGTAAGTTTTCATGATCAGCTAAGTTCAGTCTTCTAACCTTGTCCTCCAAGTTCGTTGCCTTACGCACTAAAAAGGCTACGCTAGAGCCAAATGTAGCTTCTAACTGTGCTAATGTTAAGCTTGTATCTTCTACCGTGTCATGGAGTAGAGCAGCTAACACAGCTGCTTGGTCTTGCGTGTATTCCAGCAAGATCAGCGCTACAGCCATGGGATGCGTAAAGAAAGGCTCGCCTGACTTTCTTGTAACACCGCCGTGGTACTTCTTAATCGTGTTCAGTGCTTTTTGGATGATCCCCAGGTCGACATCTGTTCCTGCTAGTTTATCGAATAGCTCTTTTTCTAGCTGGATAGCTAATGGATGCTTGAGTTGGACTGGATCAAGGGCTACTGGTTCTCTGAGTAGCTCCATTACCTGTCCCCGAACTTCTCTCAACATTACTGGTATCACATAGATTTGGGTACACTCCGTTGCTGTTTGTATAGTCTCTAGGTAGCCATAGTGGGCATCTATGATGCGAGCGTTCTCTTCTATGCCTAGGTCTTCTTCGCTTTGAGGTAGATAAATAACAGGCTGATCAGGCATAACCTTGTATAGCTCTTTGGTCGGGGGGAGCTGGTTACCAGCTGTGATGGTGATTTTAAGCGCATCAATCTTTTTGATATAATTTTTCATATATGATACCTTATAACCCAGGGTAGTATCCTCTAGGACAACTATGAGTGGTCTATTGTGTTTTGCATGGCCTTTTACATAGTAGATACTGTTCACAAGCAGCTGTTTGATCCTGGCTACATCGACCTGTAGCACTTGATGATGGGTCTGCTGCTGGATTTTTGGAAGTGGCCGTAGGTCTTGTAGCTTAAGTGTAGCCATAACTTCTGCCAATAGCTGGTTGAGGCTTATCTGGCCTACCTCTAAGCGTAGGTAGTTTCTGACACGGTAGATGATATGGTTAATATACTCAGCAGTCGTGTGATTAAATAGGGCTACTTCATCAGGCTTTAGCTCCTCAAGTAACTCTTCTCTGCATCGCAGAGCCTTGAGCAGCCTGCTCTTGGCTTCTTGGTTAGCCTTCTCTAATAGTTGGTGGCGGGCTGCTAGGTGCGTGTGGGCTTGTTGGTGTCTGAAGAGGGCTATCAAAAAGCTACTAAACAGGAGTAGGCCATGGCTTACTTTGAATGAAATAGTGGTTGCAATATGGGCTAGCACGTCTACGCCCATAGTCCATTTGAACAATAGCATAGCTCCTACAAAGCCACTCAAAGCCAATGTTAGGGCCAATTGCCAATAGACCAGCAGGGCTGTCATAACTAAGTTGAGCATGAAGATCAAGACCTGAGCTGGCTGGAAGCTACTCATGATGACTAGCATCCCCCCTACCAAAAATAGGGTATAGAAAATAAGCAAAGGCCATAGCAACGCCAGTAAGCGCCTATTTTTCAAAGGCTGGGGCCAGATAGGGAAAGCTAATAGACTAGTAGTTATCAGCAGTACTGAGTATTGGATGGTCCTATAGATGATCAGGTAATCTTTTTCTGCAGCGTCCGATAAGTTATAGAGTGAGGCATAGGTAGCTGTTAGCAAGTAAAAAGCTAATAAAGGATAGTAATATTCTTTGTTAGGCAGATTTTTTTCGAGGTAGGCTAGCGGCTTCATTTTCCTGACAGATGCAGCTAAGCCCTCCCAGATTCGCTGGTAGCTTAACTTTGTATCAGCCACCAAGGTTGCTGTTTTTTGCTTCTTTTGCCAGCCTCCCGGTTCTCCTAGTAGATAGTGGCTACCCATCAGGAAGGTGAAGTTAGCTATCATGCCAGGGATAATACTACTGGCGTTGCCAAGGAAGGTACTCCACAGAACCAGCGTCATGGCCCCTGCTGCCATACCTATAAGCACAGTTCGCTTGGTACTTCGAAAGCCAAATACAGCCAAGAGCACAGGCACTGTAACGATAGGCATGTAAAAGCTACCAGAGAGTAAGACAAGACTTAATAGATCATGAGTATATATGGCCAGTAAGAGTGCCCCACCACCGAACAGCACAGAAGCAGAACGCGCTGTAGTAAGCGGCAGATATTTAGACAGCTTCAAAGGACTAGCCACATCGTTGGTAAACATGACAGCAGCTGCGTTTAAAAGAGAGTCCGCTGTAGACATCGCTAGAGCTATTACACCTACGGCAAAGAATCCTTTGAGGCCTGGATAGGTATAGTGGGTTACCAAGTGAAGAAACACCTGATCTTTGGATAAGCCAGGGCTATCAGTCAACAACAAAATACCCACCCAGATTTTAAATATATCTATTAAAACTACAAATCCTGCTGCATAGGTAAAAGAGCGTTTTACTTGGCTAATATTGCTAGCCATAGCTACCCGCTGAAATAATGACGGAGAAAGCCCAGGAACAGCAAAGTAGCACATTAGACCTAGAGTAGCCATGAATCCAGGTGTGAAGCCTACTACCTCCTTAAAACTAAAGGTAGGGTTGGTGGTAAGGGTTGCTACAACTTGATGAGGATCGCTAATTTTATTCCAAATGGTCAGGGCCAAAATAGGTATAAAAGTACCAAAGGTGACAAATTGAACAACATCAGTAAATGTGACAGACTTGATTCCTCCAAAGGCTGAGTAAAGAATAACAATACCAGCAGCTATCAACGATGCCTCAGGGCCATTGAGCGCAAAAAAAATAGCTACCATTTTGGCAGTTACTTTAAACTGGATGGCAATTCCCCCCACGCTTCCTAAGATACCACTGATAGCAGCGATAACTTGTACTGCCTTGCCATATAAATCCCGCATGACTTCGGCTACGGATAGGTTGTTTAGAAACTCATGCATACGCACACCAACTGCCCTACCAGTAAGCAATAGTCCTGTAGGAGCACCTATGAGTGCCAAGATGTAATATAGACCTCTAGTATAGGTTTGCTCGAGTCCATAAACCAGCGAGCCACCTCCAAACCATGTAGCTACAAGTGTAGCTGTTAGTGTAGCAGTGGAGAAGTTTTTGCTCCCTATGGCATATTCTCGAAGACTGCGTACTCGGGCGCCATACCCTAGCCCTACCATAAGGTTAATAGCCAAGAAGGCGGCAAATATAGCTATATCTATCATATTGGTTATAGGTTATAATTAGTTACTACTAAAACATTGGCTGCTTGCGCTACGGTAAATAGGCGCAACACTATTAATTCAGTATTACGTAGCCTGTGATTTGTAGGACTACAGCCAGCTTGTCTGTATATTTTGACTACAGCGGCAATATATAAAATAATTAACAATAATGTATAATAGTTGATTACAATATTTTAAATTGCTTAAC
>JBCCHM010000053.1:0-5205 GCA_039028755.1 Bacteroidota bacterium
CCATATTACGTTGCATGGGCGTAGCCTACTTCATGTAGCGCATGGTCTATGAAGCTTACCCTTGCTAAGTATTACTCTTTTGCTACCTATATCTGTTTGATTTATAATCAGCCATATTGGCATATGTTTATACAAAAAATATTAAGTCGTCCTAAATAAATTTTTAAGTTTGTCTAAATTGTATTATATTAGCCTTCAAATAGCCTTATAGAGCATTATGGACTTCAGCCATACAGAAGAGAACTACCTCAAGGCAGTCTACCAGCTATCTGAGCACGGCCAGCAGCCTGTATCTACCACTGCCCTATCAGCAGCCCTACACACTAGCCCAGCAGCAGTCACAGACATGATACAGCGGCTGCATCATAAAGGCTTAGTCGCTTATCAGAAGTACCAAGGCGTCAACATCTCAACCTCAGGCAAGGAGCAAGCGATTCAGGTGCTGCGCAAGCATCGGCTATGGGAGGTATTTCTCGTAGAAAAGCTCAAATTTGCCTGGGATGAGGTCAAGGAAGTAGCTGAACAGCTCGAGCACATTCAGTCTTTACTGCTGGTCCAGCGCTTAGATGACTTCCTAGGTAATCCAGCTTATAGCCCCCATGGCGAACCTATCCCTGATGCGCAGGGAGGGATGAGAACGAAGAGGCAGGTAGTGCTAAGTCAGCTAGAGGTAGGTAGCAGTGGTATTGTAATGGCTGTGAAGGAAGATAAGCCCTTGTTTCTGCAGTATCTTAGCAAGCGAGGTATCTACCTAGGCGCCAAAATCAGTGTGATAGATAAGATTGCTTTTGATCAGTCTATGGATATTAGTATTGACGGACACCCTAAGATTAGCATATCACTGCAAGTAAGTGATAGCATTCTCATTGCACCCTAACTACTATTAGCTATGCCAATAACAAAGCTGCTAAGCCTTGCCCTGCATATAGGACTAAGGCAGGGGCGTACTCTAGCGCTACTAGCCTATCTTTGCTTAGCCCTCAGTTGTAATGAAGCAGACAGTGTACATCGATTCAAGATTGTAGCTACTACGAGTATGCTGGGCGATGCTATCCAGAACATTGTTCAAGATAGTGCAACAGTGGTGACGCTCATGGGCCCTGGTACAGATCCACATGCTTATAAAGCTAGCCTTAGAGATGTTAAGGAACTGAACAAAGCTGACATCATCTTCTACAATGGCCTATACCTAGAAGGGAAAATGGCGGATGTATTACATAACCTAAGCCGAGACAAGGCTGTCTTTGCAGCTAGTGATGGGATTGACTCGAGTAACTATCTGATAGATCCTAACTTTGCTGAAGGTGTAGACCCACATATCTGGTTTGACGTATCCCTGTGGAAGCAAGGTGTGCAGTACATCAGCAGACAGCTACAAGCAGTAGATCCAGCAGCAGCAGCTTATTACAGCACCAATACAGCACATTACCTACAGCAGCTAGATGAGCTCCACGAGGCTATGCAAAAGGCTATCCAGCAGATTCCACAGCGCCAGCGTGTACTCATCTCGGCACACGATGCTTTTAGCTACCTTGGACGCGCCTACGACATAGAGGTCAGGGGCCTGCAAGGTATATCTTCCGTTGAAGAATGTGGACTAAGGGATATAACTAACTTAGTTAATTTCATCATCCAACGAAACATCAAGGCTCTCTTTCCAGAGACTTCTGTACCAGACAAGCCACTCAGAGCTGTAGTAGCAGGTTGTAAACAAAAAGGCCACCAGGTGAAGCTAGGGAAAGCGCTATACTCTGACGCGCTAGGCCAGGCAGGAACTTGGGAAGGCACCTATATCGGTATGATTAGTACAAATGTTCAAACCATCGTTAAAGCCCTTCAATAATGAGCGAACAAGCTGAAAGTCCCCTGTTAGAGGTACATGACCTAACGGTATCTTATCACAAAAAGCCTGTATTGTGGGATATAGACCTAGCCTTACCACCAGGTAAAGTTATCGGCATCATAGGACCCAATGGAGCAGGCAAGTCAACACTACTCAAAGCTATCATGAACCTCGTTCCAGCTGATAGTGGATATGTAAAGCTCTTTGGCCAACCCTTGCATAAAGTCAGAAAACAAGTCAGCTATGTCCCACAAAAAGAATCTGTAGATTGGGACTTCCCTGCCTCTGTGCTCGATGTGGTAGTCATGGGCAGGTATGCACGGCTAGGTCTCTTTCAGCGACCTAGCAAAGTAGATAAAGAGCTAGCTATGCAGTGCCTCCAGCAAGTAGGCATGGAACAGCTTGCACAACGCCACATAGCACAGCTATCCGGAGGGCAGCAACAGCGCGTGTTTCTAGCTAGGGCTTTGGCGCAAGAAGCCCAGCTATACTTAATGGACGAGCCTTTTGCAGGGGTAGACGTTGCTACAGAAAAGACCATCATCATGTTACTTCAGCGCCTAGCTCAGCAGGGCAAATCTATCATCGTAGTACACCATGACTTACAGACTGCTTCGCAATACTTTGACTGGGCTATTCTACTGAATATGCGTCTGATAGGTGCCGGGCCTGTCCAAGAGGTACTAACGCCTAGGCTACTCCAAGAGACCTATGGTGGTAAGCTGACTGTACTGAGCCAGGTTAGTGACTTATTAAAAAAGGAAGATCGCTCTCCTAGAGAACAGTAACATAAACTTTGAACATCGAGCCTATGCAAACTTTGTTTGAGTTTTTTTCTTTAGCCAATCCTAATGTCCGCTACGTAGTATCAGGTACCATGCTCCTTACTAGTAGTGCTGCTATAGTAGGCTCATTCACCTTGCTCAAGAAAAAAGCCTTATTAGGTGATGCCACTGCTCATGCCGTTCTTCCTGGGGTATGCCTGGCTTTTATGCTTACGGGTACTAAGCATTCTATCTACCTAGCCATAGGTGCATTTGCCACAGGCTGGCTTTCCCTACTCTTCATAGATATAATGACTGCGCAGTCTAAAATCAAAGAAGATACAGCCATAGCCCTAGTCCTATCAGTTACCTTTGGGATAGGTACACTACTCCTCTCTATCATCCAAAAGTCAGGCAATGCAGCCCAAGTAGGTTTAAATAACTTCTTGTTTGGTAAAGCAGCCGCCTTACTAGGTGATGACCTCCTTACCCTAGCTATCCTTAGCTTAGTCATCATGACTATAGTCATGATGTTTTTCAAGGAGTTTACACTAGTAGCTTTTGACAAAGCCTTTGCCCAGTCTATTGGCCTACCAGTCAAGCGCCTTGAATTTTTGTTTACTAGCCTTACAGTGCTAGCCATTGTAGTAGGCATCCGTGCTGTAGGTATCGTGCTAATGTCCGCTATGCTCATTACACCCGCAGCAGCAGCGCGATTCTGGACAGACCGACTTACAAGCATGGTGCTCCTAGCTGCTGTACTGGGACTAGTAGCAGGGTTAGCAGGCAGCCTCATATCCTACACAGCCCCTGCTATGCCTACAGGCCCTTGGATTGTGCTCATCGTCACACTCATAGCCTATAGCTCCTTCCTTTTAGCACCACGCAAAGGACTACTAATCAGAAAATTGCAGCAACACAGGCACCAACGAAAGGCGCTAGCAGAGAACATCCTCAAGCTATTCTACGAGCTCGGCGAGGTAGAGAGGGAATACTTCCGAAATAGACCTGTAGACGAACTCTTAGCGCATAGACCTATGCCTCTTAGTAGGCTGATGAGCGGGCTCAAAGGTTTGCAGCAGCAAGGTATGGTACAACAAAGAGGCGAGAAGTGGCGGCTAACAGGGATAGGCAAAAGCCAAGGCCAGCAAGTAAGCCAACGGCATCAGCTGTGGGAACTCTATCTGACTCGATACCTCAAGATCAAGCCTGATCATGTACATGAAGATGCTGAGTCTATCGAACACGTTCTTACACCTGCGCTGACTAAGGAACTGCGTAAGCTTCTCGTATCGCCTACAAAGCGTAATTCGCTTGCTTCCAGTAAGAATGCATAGCCATGTCTTCCTACAAAATCCTGCCTTTGCTACTAGCTAGATGGGTATAAATGATATAGGGACTGATGGTTTTAGAGTAGCTAGCCTGTCGAGAAACTATACAAGATTAGACCGTTGCAAAACTCACAAAAATCGCTGTTTATAAGCTTTAAATAGGAGGTATTAGCCTTAGTTTTGCAACGGTCTCAAGAACTTCTAGCCAGCTTGCTGATAAATCAAAATATAGAAGCTAGCTTTGTAAGTTTTAACTTGTGTTACCAATTATACACTATGAAAATCGATAGCACATTAGTCAAGTCAAGACTCACCTTATCCAAGCTACTCATAGGCATATTGCTGATACAATGTGACTGCTCAGCTGATTTTGATAAGCTCGATAATGAGAAAGCTCAGGTTACTGATGAGATGATTCAAAGAGCTGAATATAGCCCCACCTTACAAGCAAAACTCCGCAAGATAAAGCTAGGTAAGACACTAAATCTCACCGAGAAAGAGCAGTTAAGCGATGATTTGGTGCAAACTGTGGGGTACCTTTATAAAGATATTGTACAAGTATTGCTTCAGCAAGGAGCCGATCCTAGCGCAACTAACAAAGATGGTAAAACTGCGCTATACCAACTAGCGGAACTAGCCCATGGCCAAAATTCCAAAGATGAGGTACTAGCGTTGGGGAAGCTCCTGCTTAAGAACGGGGCAAGCACAGCAGTAAAAAGTAGTGGAGGGAAAACCCCCTTGCACATAGCTGCCCTCTATGGATATAGCTATATGGTCGAATTTTTGTTAGATAATCGGGCAGACACAAGTGCACGAGATAACCAAGGGAAGACTCCCTTGGATTTAGCTCAAGACCGGGCAGTCAAAAATTTACTCCAGCTATCCAATCCATAGCATTATGCAAGTAGTTGCTTGTCTGGTTAGTCTTTAAGAGCTCTTAAAATATACTTTTTATATGCAAAAAGGTCTCTTATGCCTTATGAATACCTCCCAAATTGTCAAAATAATTTGCAAGAAAATTAGTTCTTTTTGCTAAAAGTTTACAAAATGTTTCACCCAATAGAGGTGCCACCTTTGGAAAATTCCGTTAAGAAATTTGAAGGAGCAGGACGTTAATATCTAGCTACTGTTTAAGTCCGTGTGACACGAAGTCGCTCGTATAAAGCCCACCATCAACGCGGCAAGGTTACATTTACACCAGTGGTCCTGCGTTTGCAACTCAGGACCACTGAATAATACTTGCTCGATTATGCTGAGTGGATGAGGG
>JBCCHM010000054.1:0-5167 GCA_039028755.1 Bacteroidota bacterium
AAGATTAGCATCCTCAATTTTCTAATCAAAATTCAATGGTAATTATATAATCAGCTTCCAATCTCCTGTATCACCTTCAGTGACTTTAGGGTGTCTAATGCGTCAATATGTAGCTGATAGTACTTGACCATTCCTATTGTCAAATGTCTATTAGTAGACTTGCTGATAGACATATCCTGGTCAAACTTCCCTGCTAGCAAAGCATCTAAAAGTGCGATTTCCGTTTTCCTAAATCCTATATGCAAGCCCGAACGGCCTAATTGCTCATTAATTTCCTGAGTAGCCTTTACACCAAATCCCAAATAACTACACAACTGTAACATAAAGCGCAGGTGGAAACTTTCATAGCCAGTTACTTGCTCGTTAAGCTTAACTACTGCATGCAATAAAAAATAAAATAAACTTTCATTGTGTTCTTCCTCATGAATCACCTTAGTCAATAGCTCTGTCAAAAAAGTAGCAATGGTTGCTTTTCTAATATCTCCTAATAGGCTACCAATAGGCCAATGGCACCTCACTTCAGCAACGCGCTGTATACTAGCATTTTTTTTATGATACACCACCATATCTAGCGGCATAAGCGGCTGAAAGAGCGCAATATTGTACCTAGGCTTCCTAGCCCTTACTCCATGAATAATGTAACTCTGTCGTCCGAAAAGCTCTGTAAAAATCCGAGCAATAATGGAAGTCTCTCTGTACTTCATGTAGTTCAATACAATACCTCTTGTTTTGTAGAGCATAATGGTAACGTAAATCATTGTACAAGGCTTACCCTAAGACCAAGAAGGGCATACCTCGCTCTGCCTATCATTAATAATACCGTCATTTCCTCCACCACTTGATAAAAAGATAAGCGAACAAGATTCCTCCTAAGTGAGCAAAGTGTGCTATATTATCAGCTGGATTATACTGCATTCCTGCATACAGCTCATATATACCGTAGAGTACAATAAAATATTTAGCACTAATAGGAATAGGCAAGAATAGCAAAGAGAGCTGTGCATTAGGAAATAGCATGGCAAAGGCCGTTAGTATACCAAATATCGCTCCTGAAGCGCCTATTGTAGGGATATCAGCTTTGAGCCTGTAGAGTTGGCTCACTATGGCTTTACTTCTAGCTATATAAGCTGGGTTATCAGGATACTCAAAAAATGCATGTATAAAGTTGTAAAAAGAACTATGGGTATTGTGCGGAAACTTGCTTAGAAAAGTATTAAAGTCTGCTGGGTTAGGATAGGCTAGGTAAGCCTGGTACAGGGCTTTGATCTTACTTACCTCTAGGTAACAAACTACTGAGTATAGCACTGCTGCACCTAGTCCTGTGATAAGATAGAATAGGAAAAACCGCTTGGATGATAGCGTATGCTCTAAAATAGGCCCAAAAGTAACGAGCGTGAACATATTACTAAACAGATGCATAAAGCCTGCATGGACAAACAAGTGGGTAAAAAATTGATACGGCCTGAAGTGTTCAGATAGCATATACCTGAGCCCTAAAAGATCGATCAAGTCAAATTCTAGAACTCTGATGGCTAGGAATAGTACGACATTAATCAAAAGGAGCTTTTCTACAGCAGGGGTGAGTCTTGACATCAATGAAGGCGTATTGTTGTAATGAAGATATCAAAGGTAGTGTGCAGCGCACCCAAGGACAAGCCTATGCAGATACACTGAAGAGAACCTGGTAAGGGCTTGTAGAAATATAGCTCTCTATAAGAGTACAGATCAAAACTTGTACAAGCTAGCTTGACCTAAGCAGTATAAGCGACTTCCTGCTCGTGCTTTTGAAAAGCTTGTGCCATTTTTAAAGATAGGTCTAGGAACAAAATTTTTGGATTCGCGTTTCTTTCTACATAATAAAAGGCTTGATTGAGCCATTCACTAAAGACTTTGATCTGCCCATAAGCCAAACTTTGCCCTAGCTTCTCGGCGAGAGATTGCTCTTCCGCCGTTACTCTTGAAAGCTTGCACTGCGTAAAGCGCATCAACAACGCCTCTCGCAACATATGCAATGTATAGACTAAAAAATTTTTTTGTCTTTCTTTTTGCAATTGCTGAAACCCCTCTGCCTGGACTAAAAGTTGAGTCAGATCCTGTGCATAGCATAGACGCATCCAAGACTTAAACTGGCCAAAATCATCACCCTGCATATCTCCAGTAAGCTTGAACGCCTTATTCAAGTTACCATTAGCTAGTATGACCACCTGAGCTAACTGTTCTTGAGATAAGGAGTATTGCTGGGTAAGCAGGTGAGCAATAGCCTCGTCTGTGAAAGCAGGAACGTAAACCTGCTGGGTGCGTGAGCGTATGGTACTGAAGAGCCTTTCAGGAGTAGTACTGACGAGTAAGAAAATAGTATGAGGAAGAGGTTCTTCTAGTATTTTTAGTAACGCATTAGCAGCAGTAGGGTGTAAGTATTCGGGTAGCCAGATCAAAACGATCTTATAAACTCCCTCAAGGGCCTTGAGGCTTACATGCTGCGTAATTTTTCTAGCCTCTTCTCGAGGTATATGGAGCTGTTTGTGCTCACTGCCTACATGGTAGCTCCAGTCGCTGACGTGGCCATAAGGCTGCTCGTGTACAAAGGAACGCCATGCCTTTAGAAAATTGCTACTCACTACATCTTTGCCTGTGATTTGTTTGGTAGGGCTGGTGGGAAAAATAAACTTGACATCTGGATGGGTGAGCTTGTACATCTTTAAGCATGAAGAACACTGGCCACAAGCATCTTCAGTGAGCCTATCTTGGCACTTTAGATAAGTGGCAAAGGCTAGGGCTAAGGCTAATTGAGCGCTTCCTTCAGGCCCCCAGAACAGCTGGGCATGTGGCACTTGGTTATGCTGTGCTATGTAAGTCAGTCGCTTTTTGATAGTTTTATGCCCTGGAATAGCTAAGAAGCACATTATCGTAGCATAGACTTGACCCAAGTAGTAGTTGACTCTTGGGATATGTGGGTAAGGATATATTTATCTACTTCTGTCAGCTGCTTAGCCCGTCGTTCCATAGTTCTTGCAGCTGCCTCTAGCGCTTTACCTAGCTTATAGATGGTCATATTAGTATCTGGCCCCCCACGTGTAAAAGCAGGAATAAACTTATTGTAAAAGCCAGACCCAAACAGATGGGCGCTTACGCCTACTACTGTTCCCGTATTAAACATAGTATTAATCCCACACTTACTATAGTCGCCCATAAACAAGCCACAGAACTGTAGGTTAGTTCCTACAAAATCCTCTTGGAAGTCATCCCACACCTTCACTTCGCTGTAGTCATTCTTTAGATTAGAGGTAGTTGTACCTGCTCCCAAGTTGCACCACGTTCCAATCACAGCATTGCCTAAAAAGCCATCGTGCACCTTATTGCTATAGCCGAAAATAACTGCGTTGCTAATCTCTCCACCTACCTTAGCATAAGGTCCAATAGTAGTTGCATTATATATCCTAGCTCCAGCATTTACTTGTGCCCCCTCGCCAAGCGCCACAGGCCCTCTAATAATAGCCCCTTCCTGTACGATAGCATTTTTTCCGATGTAAATAGAACCTAGTTCAGCATTCAGGATAGCTGCTTTGATAGTAGCCCCTTCTTCTATAAAAATGTCAGCTGCTTGATAGATCGTGGTATGGCGGTCCTTGATCGGTTGCGTGGTTTTGCTCGCCCTAATACACTGAAAATCTTTGCTGAGCGCTGCTTCATTGAGTAGAAAAATATCCCACTTGTTTTTGACTTGCATGATAGAGCCCTGAAACGTTACTCTTTTTAAGCCAAGCTGTCCAAGGCCGTCACAGTAGACACCTTGCAAGGTAGCCTGGTCACCTACAAAAGCAATCAAAGTATCACCTTGTACAAGCTGTTCATGAATCTGCAGCTGCTTGATAGACTCGACTAGTGCTTTGTCAGGGCAAACCGTACTATTGATACACCAATTTACTGGAGCTTCTATACAAGGAAATTTCTTACTCAGGTAAGGGACTGTTATAAATGAGTAATCTCCTGGAAGATAATGTGCCCACTTTTCTTCAATTGTGGTTATCCCGAGCCTGATGTGCGCTAGCGGACGTATATCAGAAAAAGGCTTGAGCGCTAACCTAGCTTGTGGTGTGTCAAAAAGTAAGATATTCATCAGGTAACATTTATACTTATCGCTTGCATGGCCTATAAGCTAGCAATAAGCCTGAAAGGCTAAATCAGTACTCCATGAGCAAGAATAAGGATTACTCAATAACCTGTTGGATTATAAGCTGTTTCTGAGCCAACGCTCGGAGCTACTTACCTTTCGCGTATTTCTGCCTAAACTTCTCAACCCTTCCAGCTGTGTCTACAAAGATTTTCTTACCCGTGTAAAAAGGATGAGAAGCAGCGCTAATTTCTACTTTAATGAGTGGATACTCTTGGCCATCTTCCCATTGAATTGTTTCCTTGGTTCCCATCGTTGAGCGCGTTAAGAACTTAAATCCACTTGAAGTATCTAAAAACACAACCTCCCTATAGGTTGGATGAATGCTCTTTTTCATAATACTAAGTTATTGTTTTTCCCTTATGAGATGTACAAATCTATAAAAAGATAGGAGAGCAATACCTATGTATAGTAATGATGAGCTGGTAAGACAATTGACAATAAAGTGGTAGGCTGAAATTGCCTAAACTCATTGATGCCTTCTAAACCATAGATAGGAAATTTTGTACTCTTTAGAAATGGAGGATGGGGCTTATGAAGAGCATGTGCTTAGGTATTTGCTACCTTACTACGATTTCGCAGACAACTATTGAGTTAGCTGAGCTTTAGCATAAAAGAAGTATACAGATATGGACCATATACACGGCTCTAGAGGGAGCTATAGCCTTTCTTTTCAAGCTCAATGACCCGTGGCATTACTCCATTATCTATATATAGGGATCGTCATATTTAGTGTGTAAATATGTACTATTTCTTACTAGTCTTTAATTACATTAAGGTTCTAATATCGGCAAATTGCCACTACTTTAGTTAGTCCTTAATAAACCCATCTAGAGCCTATCAAGGAACGGCTAGATAGTCTCACTACCGAAGATATTATCGAAATGAGGTAGCCCTTCTGTATGCTTACAAATCGTGGTTGAAAACCTAAAGAAATGCGTCTGCCTATCAAGAAGCGTAATGATGAACATGCCAATGTCACTTTTCTCAAAAAAG
>JBCCHM010000055.1:0-4897 GCA_039028755.1 Bacteroidota bacterium
AGTAGTAAGGCAGAGTGGATACTCCCTTACCAGGCTAGCCCAAAGTTTGGGTATAAGCAGAAATACACTCTACAACAGATTCGATAATCCGCACCTAGGATATCGCTTCATTTTAGATGTGGGTAACGCCATTCACTACGACTTTACGCATGAATTCCCTGAAATGAAAGAGACAATTGAAACAGGCGGAGAAGGTCCTATTCCCTCCATAGATAGAGGCACTGCGGAGCTTCTAAGAATAAAGGGAAAGTATATTGATCTGCTTGAACGGTACACTAAGCTGCAGAGCATTTTAGTAAGGCTGGCCAATGAGAATGAATTACAGGTGCTTAAGCAGGAAATACTTAAGTTTATAGAAGAGGGAGGCGTGTAAGCTCCGCAGAAGGGTCCCAGAAAAGTTTTGCAAAGCCTTGTACCTGATCGCCTCGGACGGTAACACCTTCTGAGGCGAGCAACTGTTGCATGCTGTACTTACCTAAAAAATGGCGCTTCCCTGTTAGCAACCCCTGTCTATTCACTACCCTATGTGCTGGAACTCCTACCTGGTACACCGCCTTATTCAAAGCCCACCCTACCAGGCGAGCGCTTCCCCTGCTACCTAAATAGTGAGCTATAGCTCCATAAGTAGTCACCCTACCTCTAGGAATCAGCTTAGCCACTTCGTATACCTCTTCAAAAAAGCTCCCTGAAAGATTTTTAGGCATAAATTAAAACACATCTATTGGAGAATATTAATATAACAGTGATCGAATATAAATCATTGCCTATCCTAACTGCTATATACTAGCTCATCTAATTACTGCACTGCTACGTTAACACCCTCATTTATTGAGCTATAACCTTATTAAGGTAATCGATGATACCTTCAAAATCACCGGGCTGAAACCACTGAATAGCCTGATCTTTCCTAAACCAAGTAAGCTGCCGTTTAGCATACCTCCTGGTATTTCTTTTGATTAGGCTAATAGCCTCTTCTTGGCCATAGTGACCTTTCAGGTACCCAAAGAGCTCTTGATACCCCACAGTTTGCAGTGCATGGTGACCTTGGTATGGATATAAAGCAGTAGCTTCTTCCAATAAACCTTGTTCAAACATTCGATCAACCCGCTGGTTGATACGCTCATAAAGCACCTGACGATCTAATAACAATCCTATCTTTACAAATTTAAAAAGCCGAGCTACTGGACTATTATTCCGTAATAAAGAATACGGCTGTCCTGTTGCTATACACACCTCTAGGGCCCTGATAATTCTCTGAGGATTATGGCGATCTACGATCTGATGATAAGCAGGATCCCTGCCAGCTAGCTCTTGAAAAAGCCCTGCTAAGCCTTCTTGCTGAAGCCTTGTGTTTAGGTACTCCCTTATCTTTGGATCAACCAATGGCATGCTATCAAGCCCTTCACACACCGCCTTGATATACAGGCCAGAACCACCCGTCAGTATAACGTGATGATATTTATTAAATAGCTTATCTAGCGTCCTGAGGGCGTCTCTTGCGAACATGCCTGCACTATAAGAAGCTTGTACAGGAAGAAAGTCGATAAGATGATGAGGTACAACCTGCCTCTCCTGAGTAGTAGGTTGGGCAGTGCCAATAGCCATCCCTTGGTAGCACTGCCTAGCATCAGCAGAGATGATCTCCGTACGATAGTGCTGTGCTAGCTGTATACAGAGTGAAGTCTTACCTACTGCAGTAGGCCCTACAACTACGATGAGATACTTATTAGGCAGTAAGCCTGACACAGTGGCTATATTAAGGCTATAAAGAATAATTTTGTAACCTAGTGTTAAATATGTAATATTACGAGCTCAAATTCAAGCTGCACAATATATGCTAGGGCCCATAGCTCAGTTGGTTAGAGCACCTGACTCATAATCAGGCGGTCCCAGGTTCAAGCCCTGGTGGGCCCACATATTACTATAGAGACAACTTGTATCATAAACACAGTACACTAAAAGTCTAAGATTTAGGGACGATATGGTAGCCAGTGAAGCTAAATGTGGGCTTAAACCGAACGTGAGGGTTCATGAAAAGTACCTACTATGGGTTGCTTTCATTACTGGTATGAGCATCATGGCTATTGAGACGGCTGCGTTGAGGTTGTTGACTCCTTATTTTGGTAGCTCATTACTCACCTGGACTAACGTCATAGGCGTTATTATGATAGCCTTAACTGTTGGCTATTATTGGGGTGGTCGAATAGCTGATAAGCATACAAGTGAGCGGCTGTTGTACATCCTCGTTTTAGCTGCTGGAAGCTATATGTTGCTAGTGCCACTGCTAGCCAAACCCATCATAAGCGTTATACTCAAGACAATCACCGATCACCCTTTGAGTATATTCTACACCTCATTACTCTCTATTCTACCGCTGTTTGTTATACCCTTTATATTCCTAGGCATGGTCACCCCCTACGTCATCAAGCTAAAATCACGCCAGGTAGCTTTAGTTGGCCATATTGCAGGCAGGGTTGCGGCCTGCTCAACTTTTGGTAGTACCACGGGCATATTCATACCCATTTTATTAGCCATGCCATTTTGGGGAACTAAAAAGACGATCCTCTTTTTTGCTTTGCTGCTTATAGTTACTGCTATCATAGGATTAGGTAAAGAAACTTTGAAGCCCCAAACAATGTATACAACAGATACCCCTTCAGCCTTATGAGCTTCAACCCTACCCTATGAGAAAATAATATTTTTTAGTAACCCCAAAGAATCTATGTTTCTCAAGAAGCATTCAACAAACTATTTGCTGCTTACTGCCTTTGCCGCTGGTATGAGCATCATGGCCATTGAGATGGCTGCATCTAGGTTATTAGCTCCTTATTTTGGGACCTCCTTATTTGTTTGGACTAATGTACTGGCTATCATGATGATAGCTTTAGCCATTGGTTACTATGCGGGTGGGAGGATAGCTGATCAATATGCTAGCGAACGGCTGCTGTACAAGATCATACTAGCCACCGGCGCTTATTTGTCACTTGTCCCACTACTATCTATACCCATTACAAGGTTGTCCCTAAAAAGCATCGATCACTATGCAGTGGGCGCTACTGCTTTTTACTTCTCCTTGATGGTATTTCTACTAGTCTTACCCTTTGTGACGTTGGGTATGGCTACTCCTTACATTCTTAGGCTAATGGCTCAGCGAGTAGATGCAGTTGGCCATATTGCTGGTAAGGTTTTTGCGTGGTCTAACGCGGGCAGTATTATCGGAACTTTTGTTCCAGCACTATTGACAATTCCGCTTATGGGAACCTATAAGTCCATTATACTCTTTGCAGGGTTGCTGATGATCCTATCCATTATAGGCCTGTCTAAGTGGATACTTTGGGTAATTCCTGCTTTGTCTTTATTATCTATCTCCTTTTTAGGTAAGATTAAGCCTACCAAAGGGCTAATTTACGATACCGAGTCAGCCTATAACTATATACAAGTAGTTGAAGAACAAGGGTTACGTATGCTAAGGCTTAATGAAGGCCATGCAGAACATTCTTTATACCAAAAAGATAAGTATCTCTTTGATGCTGTTTGGGATTATTATGCCTTCCTACCGCTGCTAAACCATACCAAAGATGCTTTATTCATCGGACTAGCAGCTGGAACAGCTGCTAGACAATATGCGCATTTCTTCCCATCTATTAAGATAGATGGCGTTGAGATTGATCCTGCCATAGTTGAGGTAGGTAAGCAGTACTTTGACTTAAAAGAAGACAACCTGAATATCATTATTAAAGACGGAAGGGTACACTTAGCAACTACTCAAAAGACCTATGACACGATACTGATTGATGCTTATAAGCAGCCCTATATACCTTTTCATCTCACGACCAAGGAGTTCTTTACGGAGGTAAAAAATCATTTAAATGAGCGTGGAGTGGTTGGGATCAACGTAGGAAGTACAAGGCATGACTCAGCCATACTGTTGGCGATTCAGCATACCATGAAGAGCATCTTTAAGCACGTATATGTCGTTGAAGCGAAGAGTAGCCTCAATTACTTAGTTTGGGCTACTAATTATGAATTAGACGTTACTGATGTTGAGACAAGCCACCAAGTGCTTAATCCTTTGGTTAACTACATAAAACGTAATTATAAGGAGGTATTGTATGATCCTACTATTCCCGTGTTCACAGATAATGTAGCTCCACTAGAGATGTATACCGAAAAGATGATCCTAGACTTTGCTATAGACTGGAAACGTAGCCATCGATGACCAAGCTATAGAGTTAGGTAGTTAATCCTTAAGAATTCTAAGAATTCATTTTTTATATCCACAAAGATCAATTATGAGTTTAAAATGTCCTTAAAACTGAAAAATAATTCATAAAAGTTGTTTTTTTGCCAAAATTTTGCAAAAGCTTCATCCAATAGAGATGCTACTTTGGGAAAATTCCGTCAAGCAATCCGAAGGAGCAGCAGGGTGTTAAGGTCCAGCTACTGTTTGAGCCCCGCAGGGGCGAGTTCTAGATGGGTTAGCCCTGCCAGGAGTATTGTAGGAATTTTCCAACAATGGCTGATCTTTTTGCATCGAAGAGAAAAAGTAGAGCCCCGCCGACCAGGAGACGTATGCTACACTCCCTGCACAAAATGGGCAACCTCGTCGCTTCGCTCCTGAGACATGCCCATTTTTGGCCTCCCACAGCTATGCATAGCTTGTCCATAAGCAATAAAGTAAGGCAGTGCTGAGTCTGCAACCCAGGACTTCGAATCGATAATGACCCCTGCACAAAATGGGCAACCTCGTCGCTCTTCCTTACAGGACAATTTTTTACATATTCTACTTGAAATTTCTGAGCACCATTTTTCAAAGGCAGGTCCATAGTGCAAGATCTGTGTAGGGGCCTGTGCCTCCCCCACTTGGCCTGACCTTGCAACTATAGCTGTACATTAC
>JBCCHM010000056.1:0-4790 GCA_039028755.1 Bacteroidota bacterium
CAAGAAGCTACCATACTGTTTACCATCATCGTTATCAACTTGTATGGATAAAAAATATCTTCACAAAGTACTTACAGGCCAACTTCGCCTACGTGTCAGGGCTAGCATAGCCCAAGTTGCAGAGGAGCTTGGCGTTCAAATCATTAATGGAGTATTGTCCAGTGATCATATGCATCTTTTCGTTTCTCCCTCCTAGATCTGTCAGTGAGTTTCTGAGACGGACTAAGGGCCGTAGTTGGCGTAAAATCCAAGAAGAGTTTAGGCAACTAAGGAGTCGATATTGTGGCCATAATTTTGGGGTTAGAGGCTATTTTAGCTCTACTAGAGGTAATGTACCGGAGGAAGTTATTAATGGCTCTATGAATAATCACGCAGAAGCAGATCCACTTAGCGCAGCAGCAAATATGTCTTTAGACTGCTTCCGGCTTCCAGCCGTGGTCCGCAGCCCTCCACTTCTAGTTGGAGGGCAGTTAAGTTTTATCTTATTACTATTTTAGGTAAGCACCAAGACCATATGGCGTCTCTACCTACTCGAATTTTCGCAGGGAGTGCTTCTCAGGTTTTAGGAACGCGTATTGCTACAGCGTGTGGACAGCATTTGGGTAGCCTGAAGCTTTGGAGATTTAGTGATGGAGAGCTCTATCCTGTATTTCAAGAACCTATCCGGGATGTCCAGGTAGTGCTGATACAGGCTACTTACCCTCCAGCAGAGCATAGTATGGAGTTACTTCTGATGATCGATGCAGCTAAGCGCGCTGGCGCCTGCCAGGTTATTGTAGTAGCTCCCTATTTAGGGTATATGCGGCAAGACAAGGCCCATGACCTAGGCGGGTCAATTGGGGCTAGGCTCCAAGCTAATTTACTGACTACTGCTGGGGCAGATAGGCTTTTAGCTTGCGACCCACAC
Organism: Bacteroidota bacterium; assembly: GCA_039028755.1. Taxonomy (GTDB): domain Bacteria; phylum Bacteroidota; class Bacteroidia; order Cytophagales; family Amoebophilaceae; genus JBCCHM01. The sequence continues at coordinate 908 of JBCCHM010000056.1, forward strand.
ACAGAGAAGCTATCTAGCTTTTTTAGGGGACCAGTAGATCAGCTTACAAGCTTACCTGTCTTCGTACCTTATATTAATAAGCTTGCACTTAAGAAGCTTGTATTTGCAGCACCTGACGCAGGAGGTATGTCCAGGGTAGAGTGCTATGCCCAGCACTTTGGCACAGACCTGGTGGTTTGCAATAAGCAGAGGACAGGGCCTAATGAAATAGCTAAAGTACACGTGACAGGTAATATACAAGGTGCTGATGTGATTTTGGTCGATGATATCGTGGATACAGGGCATACCCTCTGTAAGGCTGCTGAGCAACTCCAGATACAAGGTGCAAGGTCTGTTAGGGCGCTTTGTACCCATCCTATACTTTCTGGCCTTGCCTATCAAAATTTGGAAGCATCTGCACTTGAGGAGCTCGTGGTCACTGATACCATTCCACTCAAGCAGACAAGCAGTAAGATCAACCTAGTAAGTATGGCTATACCTTTTGCTGAAGCTATCCAGCAGCTAACATAAGACAAGCTCATTTATGTTATTTGTGTTATTGCAGCTATATTGCAGCTATTCAATACTTAACCACTTGCTGACATGAATACAATGGAGATTATAGGATATCATAGAACAAATCTCGGTAAACAAGGAGCTAAGCAGCTACGCGCTGAGGCTAACGTACCTGGGGTACTATATGGAGGTAAAGAGCAAGTCCACTTTTATACGCCCATGGCGCTGCTTAGAGACCTAGTCTACACACCACAAGCACATTTTATTCTGCTCAACATAGAAGGGACTGCATATAAGTGTATTCTCCAAGACATCCAGTTCCATCCTGTAAGCGAGCTCATGCTCCATGTCGATTTCTTACAGATCTTCGATGATAAAAAAATCAAGATGGATATACCTACAGCCTTGGTAGGTGATTCGCCTGGAGTAGTAAAAGGAGGCAGGCTAGTCAATAAGATGAGAAGGTTGCCAATATCAGCTTACCCCAAAGATATACCTGACCATATCAAGGTTGATGTTTCTACACTTGACTTAGGTCAAATGGTTAGGGTACGAGATATTAAGGCTGAACATTATACTATCTTAGCCTTTCCTAGCTCACCCCTGGTTGTTGTAGAGACAAACAGAGCACTCCGTACTACTGGAGAAGCAGAAGAAGCCACAGCCAGTAAAAAATAAGCTTCTCACTAGGTCCAAGTTAGGATAGATTTTTATTGATAAATTACCTTGTAAATTCGGATTTAGCATCCGAATTTACAAGGTAATAATGAAGCGAACTTACGCTCTAAATAAAATCCGAGCTATTTTTCGGGTCCATCCAGTCTGTACTATCCTTAGTCCAAGGCAGTGCGGTAAAACAACTTTAGCAAGGCAATTTGTTCAGCAATTTTCCGCAGCAACCATCCACCTTTTTGATTTAGAGAACCCCTTTTGATCTCACACGGCTAGAAAATCCTATGCTAGCCCTTTCTTCCCTAAAAGGGATCATAGTCATTGATGAGATCTAGCGTCGGCCTGGCCTTTTTCCTGTATTGCGGGTGTTGGCAGATACGCGTGACCTGCAGTTCCTGATCCTAGGTAGTGCTTCTCGGGAACTGATTGAGCAGTCTTCTGAATCGCTGGCAGGACGTATTGATTACTTAGAGCTAACACCTTTTGGCTTACGAGAAACCACTGATATAGCTAAGCTGTGGGTACGTGGCGGCTTTCCGCGCTCATACCTAGCTAGTTCAGGTGCAGATAGCTTTGCCTGGCGAGCAGCTTATGTGCGTACTTTTTTAGAGCAAGACATACCTAATCTAGGCTTTCGTATTCCTGCACGACAGCTGCATCGGTTTTGGATGATGGTAAGTCATTATCATGGGCAACTTTTTAATGCTAGCGAAATAGGGCGCTCCTTAGGTATAACTGACCATACCGTGAAAAAGTACCTCGATATCTTAGCAGGCACATTTATGATGCGGATTCTACAGCCTTGGTTTGAAAATCTGCATAAACGCCAGGTAAAGTCTCCTAAGCTATACTTTAGGGACGCTGGGCTTTTCCATAGCTTAATGGGTCTTAAAGACAAGACAGCCCTTGAACGCCACCCTAAATTAGGAGCTTCTTGGGAAGGTTTTGCCTTAGAAGAAGTGCTAAGGTGCTATGAGGTTCCTTTTGACCACGCTTATTTTTGGAGGACCCAAGCTGGCGCAGAATTGGATTTGCTTATTCTACACGAAGGCCAAAGACTAGGTTTTGAGTTTAAATACACTGAGCAAACTAAGCTCACCCCTTCTATACGCACTGCTCTTGACGATCTCCAGCTTGATCATGTATCAATTGTATACCCTGGGTCACAATCATTTCCCCTAGCTTCTAACGTATCAGTGTTAAGTATACAGCAGCTATATGCTAGCTAATCGACCCTTAATAACTCTCGATGGTTCTACGAAGCACAAATTCTTGGGAGGTAGCCCTAGCAATTTTGACACTGAACACCATAGAAAATACAAGCAGAAAAATTTTGTTTCCCGTAGCAGAAGTCTAAAGTTGAACCCTATAACAGCTAATAGACCATTCAAACTATCTTCCACTCTACCTTTTAGGTAACTCCTGCTCAGCCTATGATCCCATTTCAGGTAAGCTATTCACCGCTTCTAGCTCTGAACGACGTCTGCAGCCTAACTTATGCTCACCAATAGTATAAACACGCTTGCCTGCACAGCTGTCCGGTAAGATTACCTCACTCCCTCCCACTTTTTCATGGCCCCTATACCCTCGATCTACTATGATGAGACGAAACTCCTTGCCAGGCATATGCTGTATCGAACTTAGCGCCACAGACAATGTTTTACCATCGGGAATTGCCTGAAAAACTCTCAACTCCGACCACCACATGGCTACTAGGCAAAGTCGCTAGTAATACTTTCGAGCCAAACTCATACTGCTTACCAACCTTCCCCTTGGCTATGCAGCTCTCCTCTGGCGAGCTTAGACTATAAACCTTCTCTTTCGACTTCCTCTCTTGCTTGACAATACGCCTCATCAACAGTAGCTGCTTTTCATATACTCCATAATTGTCCTACTCCCTCCAGCTTCCTGGATAAATTCCTGACTTGACGGCCGGCTAGCGTCCTGAGCTTCTTTAAGGATTTGCTGGCCTTCTTGACATGCCTCGCTAGATGTTGGGCATAGCAAAGCTTCTGCACCACATATCGCAGCTCTCCCTGAGCTGAACACCGGCCCGCTGTGCAAGGGTATTACAGCTCTGTATGACTCTTTTGTAGAGTTTGGAATCAGTTGGGTAGGTGATATTTTTCTCCTCGAGAGTAGTATCAATAAGGACCTCTTTGGCCTTGGTAAGCTTGCTGCCATGCAGCTGTACAGAGAAGGCGAATAGGGCTTGGATACCTTCTTTTCCTAAGCGTTTTCTAGAGTGAATCAAGTCACTAGCGGCACAAGGTTGTTACCACTGCAAGGAAGCTTTTCCAGAGAAATATTGATAATAAGGATTTGCTTGCCACCTATCCACTACGCGTTCATCACTCAGGTTGTAGCTACGTTGTAATGTTTTCTCATACAGTTCAGCACGGAAAGGGGAGATTATCTTCCAGCTCACGTGACCTCACCTGGTGTGCTTTTATGGAAGCCCATCCTTCGTCTGCTCTCAGTACAGGTAGCTAAAAATAATAAGATAATGAATGTGGTTAAGCCATGTTTCCATAGAGGTGTAGATGAGAATTTACCGGGTCAAAAATTGTCAAATTTGAGTTGGAACAGGAAGCGAAGCATTCCTAAAACACAGGTTGGTGTAAACACCTGTGCTTCAGGGTTGCTTCACCTCCTGGTTATACACCAATTTAACAGATTTGACCCGGTAGAGTTCTCATATATGACATTCCACGCG
>JBCCHM010000057.1:0-4759 GCA_039028755.1 Bacteroidota bacterium
AGCCTGTACAGGGTCAGGGTGTTAGCTATTTTGCCAGTATAATTAAACTAGAACGGATAGTATACTCAGTTGACCAGACCTACTCTTACGGATAGCTAGTGCTTTACAATTAAGGCCTGTAGATTTAGCTCGGATATCAATTTAGCATACCATCCAAGAATGCTTGTATTTGCTCATCATCTGGATTCCCGTTTTTATGGAATACTTCCCCAAGTACTGCTTTTAATTCATTGCTGTCTGAATTCTTTGTAAGCAGCCTTTTAGTATCATTATTATTCTCACGCTCTACTTTCTTGTCTCTGCCATTATCATAGACATAATAGGTAACACCGCTTAATTCTATCACTACTGATGGCTTGCTAGGCTTATTTTTCTGGCCAGTAACAAGTGTTTTACTGGGATCAGTAGCGCAGAATATAGCACTATCAGTTCGCAGGCAGTAGTAAACATCATACTGGCTATTCTCTGCAAATTGCGAATAGGTGCTGTCTGAGCCGCTATATGAAGAATTTCCTGGAGAGAAAGGATCTTTACTTACCCTGAGTATATGATCAGGAGGTCTATCAACGTACGGTCCCTTGCTATTTAGGATTGCTCTAAGTATATCTTCCGTAATTACCTGCCCGCTCCCTTGTTCTAAAAATAGAAAACATACATTAGGGTTACTTAAGTTTATTTCATTGTCTACTCGGGTCTTCAGGGTCAGGTCAAGAGCACTACTTAGGCCTTTCTTGGATGTAACATCCGTTATACTTAGATCTACCTTAGGAGTCCTAAGCTGCGTACTATTATCACTAACAAATATCTCTCCACTGCCATCACGCAGCCAGAAGTAGACATTATAGTCTCGCCCCAATATTTCTGGAGGATAGTTGTCTCCCTGCGCAGAAAATGATTGTTCTCCTGTTGTATCAGCGGAAACGATGTCTGCTACATGAATAATGTCAGCATGAGAAGCACTAGAATCACTATTAAAGTATGGCAGAGCACCGTCAGTTATTAGGCTCTTTACCGTTCTGGCTGCTGTATCTCTATCTGGCTTTCCTGTGGTCAATAAGAAGCCTACTTGAGGAGCTACAGTTCCTTCATGTTTGGTTATGCTACCCCTGAGCCTGAGCTTTAGGTCATTAATACCAATATTAGGTGCGTAGATAAGCTCTTGTATACTAGCTTCTTCCATTTTTAGCCCTACTATTGGCCTTGGTATAGTAATAGATTTATCTTCCTGACTGATGGTGTAATTGTTGTTCCCATCTACTACATAGCAGTAGACTTGGTAGGTAGCTCCTCTTTTGAGGATACCAGCTGTGTCAGGAGCATCTGCTATATCTAAACCAGTGCCTACTAGGCTGCCGCATGGGTAGATAATAATGTCTTTGTAGCTATAAAATTTTTGAAAATGAAAATCTGGTCCTGTTGGCAAAGGGCTCCTCTGCTTAATGAGCGCTGCTATCAACTTTGCAGCACTAGCTTCGGTACTACCCTGCTCAATGAATATAAAACCTGCTTGAGGAGGAGCCCCTGTAAAAGTGACTGTGCTTTTAAGGTCTAGTGATATATGCTCGTCTGTACCAGCAATTTGCCTCTTTGCATCTGCACTATCTAGCTGTAACTGGAATCCAGTCTTAGCAGGCACTCTAAAAGACACTCCTGCTGTACTGTAGGACACATGCTGCTCACCAAGTATGAGGTGAGCGTTATAATTTTTACTTGCTTGTAAGGCGTATTTTTCAGAGAAAGCAGTAACTGATGCTCTGCCTGTGTATCCTACTGCTATAGTCTTATCATAATAAGCATGCCTATCATGAGCTAAAGCTATGCCAGTGTCAAGGTCTTTGGGGTCTTTATTTTTTGCCAACTCCGCAGCCGCATCGCCAATACTATCTCCATCAGGAATGAATAGTGCACCTAAGATAGTCTCTTTGCTGTTGTTTTCTTGGATTTCACCATCGACCTCTATCACTGGGTTGTCGTTGACGGTTCCCAGGATTGTGACGCTTGCTGTTTCGAGGATAGCCTCCCAGTCATCTTGCCCATTCCCTACGGGGCGTTGATTACAATCACAAGAGATAGCCAGTAATAGGAATGCTCCAAGTATTAGGTGATATTTTTGCGTTATCATCATTGTGGTAAATAGGCCCTTAAGTGGTCTGTCATGTAGAGATGCTGTGTTTACCTCTCTTGCCAAATTTAATAATTCTTTCCTAATTGTATTTAGGCTACTACAGGAATACTATATCTGTGATTATACAATCTGGGGCTGCCTTTCTTACAAGCTGTAGCACCTGGTCCTTGGTGTTTTGAAGCTCTTGCCTAAGCGGTGCTGAGCTGATTTTGATGAAGAGTTTGTCTTGCTTTACAAAAGCTTGTTCAGTTCTCTTAAGTACTACCAGGGGCATTGCCCGCTTCCAGGCGCAGAGAATGGTGGCTTCTTCTAGTTTGTGCTTGTAAGGAGAGTTGGCTATTAGTTGTTTTACTACCTGGCTTATAGTTGCAATCTCTGTGTTATCCATAGCAGTAGCTTCAAGGTATACAATAGTAGGTAAGGTCTTGGTTTTTTTTAAATCTTATAGTAGATAAGCATGTACCTGGGGTCGGGGTCGAACCGACACGGTATTACTACCATTGATGTTTGAGACCAACGCGTCTACCAATTCCGCCACCCAGGCGAGAGTCGTCCAGTAAGGATAAGTCGGATTTGCAGAGGTCGCGAGTGGATTCGAACCACCGTAGGAGGTTTTGCAGACCTCTGCCTAGCCGCTCGGCCACGCGACCTTGGTTAGCTGTAGTCTCTCATTATTCTGTTTGTTTAGCAACTTCTTGCTGAGTGCGCTTTTGGCTACTTAACTTTTCAGCTTCTAGCTGTTGTTTTAAGGTAGCCAAAGTTTCAACGTCTGCTAACGTAGGCTTTGCAGCTTCCATCTTGTTTCCAGTGTTGCGGGGGTGATTTTCTCCTTCAAGGCTACCTTTATCCTTTTTGAAGGTAGGTGCATGTACAAGTACAATTCTTTTGTTGGCTTTGGAGAACTCAATCACCTGAAAGTCGAGTTTTTCATGGACAGCAGCTTCTTGCCCGTCTTCTTTGATTAGGTGGCGCTTAGGTACAAAGCCTTCTAGACCATGGGGTAGCTCTATGAAGGCACCTTTATCTATTTTCTTAATAATGGTACCTGAGTGTATAGAATCTACTTGAAAGGTTTCTTTATAGACATCCCAGGGATCTTCCTGTAGCTGCTTTAAACCTAGTGCTAGCCTTCTGTTTTCTTTGTCATTTTCTAGTACTACAAGCTCTATCTTATCTCCTAGCTTGAGGACATCAGCAGGATGGTTTATTTTTCGGGTCCAAGACAAGTCTGAGATATGGAGTAGGCCATCAATGCCCTCTTCTAATGCTACTAAAGCGCCAAAGTGAGTTATATGCCTAATGATACCTGTGTGTTTAGTACCTACTGCATACTTTTGCTGTAGTCCTTCCTTAGTCCAGGGGTCTTTTGTAAGCTGCTTGATGCCTAAGGATATTTTTCTTTCTTCTCGGTTTATAGTAAGTATGACTGCTTCTATTTCATCTCCTACGCGGAGAACATCTTGTACTCTTTTTGAGTATTGAGACCACGATATTTCCGAGACGTGAATAAGCCCTTCTATCCCTGGTATAATCTCCATAAAAGCTCCATAATCGGCTATTTTTGTAATTCTTCCCTTTACTTTTTCGCCTATTTGAATAAATGCTGGTAAATTTTCCCAAGGATGAGGCGTAAGCTGCTTCATGCCTAGTGCGATACGCTTTTTGCCTTCATCAAGGTCAATTACTACGACCTTGACTTTCTGGCCTAGCTTAAGTACTTCTTCGGGGTGCTTGATTTTATGCCAAACAATGTCCGTTATGTGTAGTAATCCATCTATCCCACCTAGGTCTATGAATGCACCAAAGCTGGCCATGTTTTTGATGATTCCTTCTAAGATCTGGCCTCTCTCAAGGTTACTGATAATACTGCTTTGTCTTACTAGGCTTTTTTCTATAATTGTTTTGTGGGAGACTATTACGTTGTCGGTGATATGGTTAATTTTTATTATAGTTACATCAATGGGCTTGCCTACAAAGGCATCAAAGTCACGAATAGGCTTAATATCTATCTGTGATCCTGGAAGAAAGGCTTCTACACCTGCTAGGTCGACTATCAACCCTCCTTTGGTCTTTCTTTTTACAAAAGATTCTATTACTTCATTATTGTCTGCAGCCTCTTGTATGGCTTCCCAAGCTCTCATAAGCTTTGCCTTTCTCCTAGAAAGCACAAGCTGCCCTTTAGCATTTTCTTGTTCTTCTATATAAACCTCTACTGCATCTCCAGGCTTGAGGTCAGGCATATCGCGGAATTCAGAGAGGGATATCGACCCATCTGACTTAGCACCAATGTCTATAATTATATCTCGTTTATTGATACTTACTACCGTACCTTGTACAACTTCATACTTATTGATGGGCGTTAGCGTTTCTTCATAGAGCTTGACCAGCTCTGCGCGCTCCTCATCGGTATAGCCAAATCCAAACTTTGTAGCAGTAGTAGCTTGGTCCCAAGTGAAGTCTTCTGCTGTTTCTTTCATAATATTGAACTACTTGAGTCAAAACCTGAGTTTCAATTCTCTTTCCAATTGGTTCATTTCTACTGATAGCTGAGCTAGGTATACCTCTAAGTTCGTATTCCATTAGATTACTCCAATAGTGATATCAGGTGCAGTTGCTCCGGATAGAGTTGCTCTC
>JBCCHM010000058.1:0-4650 GCA_039028755.1 Bacteroidota bacterium
CCCAGGGCTGGAACCCCTAGCAACGCTCATAAATTATCTTTATTTGAAACCCTTCAGAAGGGACGCGCAACAGACCTAGTTTCTTGAAATAGTTATACCCTACTATTCTATAGGAGGGCTGTAATACCCTTGCACAGCGGGCCGGTTTTCAGCTCAGGCAAAGAGCTTGCGGTACGTAGTGCAGAAGCTTTGCTATGCCCATCTAGCGAGGCATGTCCAGAAGGCAAGCAAATCCTTGAAGAAACTCAGGACGATAGCCGGCCGTCAGGTCAGGGATTTAGTAAGGAATCTGGAGCGAGTAGGGCAACTAGGAGTGTATGAAAGGCCTCTAAGGTTGCTGTCACGTATTGCCAAGCAAGGGAGAAGGGATAAAGAGCAGATTGCCAGTCTCTACTCTCGAGAGGAGAGTGGTATAAGCAAGGGAAAGGTTCAAAAGTATCGCTAGCGACTTTACCTGGTAGCAATGTGGTGGTCGGCGTTGAGCATTTTATAGGCGCTCCCACGATAGTAAAACCTTGTCAGTGGCGCTGGATATGATAGGCAGGATGTTTGGGAAGGCATTTAGTCGCGTGCTAGTAGATCGAGGCTATAGGGGCCATGAAAAAGTAGGAGAGAGTGGGGTGATCTTACCGTTACCGGGCAGCTGTTCAGGCGAGCGTGTTTATTCGGATCATAGGCTGGGGCAAATTACCTGAAGAGTAGTCTGGACAATAGTTTGAATGGTCTGATAGCTGGTATAGGGTTCAACTTTAGTCTACTGCTACGGGCAGTAGGACAATTTTGTTCGTATTGACTATGCTGCACAGCGCCAAAACTGCCAGGGCTACCTTCCAGGGAATTTGTGTTTCGTAGAACCAGCTAGTATTATTAGGGGTCTACTACCTATTTTCCAAGCTAAGCTGCCTCCTGAAGTGCTTCCTTGTCTTTATGGGGTAGCTTGAGTAGAACTATCCGCTCTACTATTGCTGAACTTATCAAAGTCGTAATGAGGGAGTAGCTCCTTTTTGATGTATTCTGCTGTGCCATGCAAGGCTTCTAAAAATTTATTAAGATCTTCTTTATACAGTAATATCTTCTGCTTCTCATAACGATCACTGCCAGGCTGCCTTCTACTCTCTGTAATCGCGATATAATAGTCATTAGCACGGGTAGCCTTTATGTCAAAGAAATAAGCTCTTTTCCCTGCCTTTATTCTTTTTGTATAAATCTCTTGGTTTTCTTTATGTGCTTCCACAGTATCTAAAATTTAGGTTGTAAGAATATTTAAACTTCACGCAAATAACGAAATTCCTTATGTAGGAACCAAAAAACAAGCTATGTCCCATGCAGCCAGGATTTTTTGCGTAGTAGCTCTTCTTTTGATTCCTGGTGATCAAGGTCTGGTACACAACAATCTACAGGACATACAGCTGCACATTGCGGCTCTTCGTGGAACCCTACGCACTCTGTACACTTGTCTGTAACAATGTAATAAGCTTCATCAGAGAGAGGTTTTTGGGGTGTAGTAGCATCTGTATTACTACCATCTATAGCTACTTGTTTTAGCTTAGTTCCTTCACTCCAACTCCAGGCTGCTGCTCCTTCATAGATCGCGTTATTAGGGCACTCAGGTTCGCATGCGCCACAGTTGATACATCTATCTGTAATCATGATAGCCATAATAGTTCACTTTTATATGAATAAATGATTGAAAAGAATCAGAAGCCCGACAACACTACTAGTAATCTTAATCGCATAAAAGCAGGCTAACAGTCCTCACACTAGGCCAGCCCTTCGTAATTATCTAGCAATTAGAACTATCTGTATAGTGTAGCGATGCACAAGCGTTTTTATTTTCAAATATTTCTAACTTAGCTGAAAACTCAGAATACTATCATATACTGAAAGATATAAACTATCATGCAAGAAGAAAATAGATATAAATGTGCTATAAGTAAAGAAAGCGAAAAATTACTTAATCAACAAGTTGCTATGGAAGGGCATGCCTCTGCAGACTACTTAGCTATGGCCTCTTGGTGTGATGTAGCCGGTTATAAGCATGCAGCCTCATTTATGTACAATCAGTCTGAAGAAGAGCGAGCTCATATGCTCAAACTATTCCATTACATTAATGAAGTAGGTGGTCATGCCCTACAACCTGAGCTAAGGGGCATCCAGCATACCTTCCAGTCTTTAAGAGAGGTTTGTGAGCTTATCCTAGCACAGGAAGTAAAGGTTACTCGAGCCATTCATGGGTTAGTAGATCATTGCTTGGCGAGTAAAGACTATGCTACCTTTAATTTTATGCAGTGGTTTGTAACAGAGCAAATAGAAGAGGAGTCAACATCTAGAAGACTGCTAGAGTTTTTTGATGTCATTGGTGAGACGGGAGTTGGGTTATATATGATCGACAAAGAGATTGGTTCCTTGAGAGGGTAGGGATAAGCAGTATTTATGTTACCTAAATGATGAAAATGCTAGTCCGCAGCCTTGCCAGAAAACTAAGGTATAATACTCCACTTTTGTAGTATCTCTACTAGCATATTAGCACCGAAAAATAACCCTAAAAGCACAACGGCCAGCAGCATGAGGACCAGTTGTTCTATCAGAGGAATACTAGAAATTAGTGCCTGCTGCTGCCTAGGCTTGAAAAACAATGCACAGGGAAGCTTTAGGTAATAATACAGGGAAATAACCGATCCTAGTACGCTAAGAACTAATAAGATAGCTAAAAGAGGGTTATCTATAGCCTGTGCTGCTTCCAATAACGTGCTAAAGATGAGCAGCTTGCCTGTAAAACCTGCTGTAGGAGGAAGGCCTATTAGTGAAAGCATAGCTATAACAAGGCATATACCTAGAACAGGAAACCGACGCCCTAGCCCCGCATAGTCTTGCATACGCTCGCTATCTGTTATGGTTCTGAGTATCCTAAGGCCGACCCAAGCAGCCAAGCCCATGATACTATATATCATGCTATAGTATGCTATGCTAGCGTAGCTGTCCGTACAGGTTCCTACCCCTGCCATGAGTAATCCTCCTTGGGCTATCGAACCATAAGCCAGCACACGCTTAGGATGCGACTGAGCTAGCGCAGCCACATGGCCTATCACTATGGTCAGGATAGCTATGAGCGCTATAAAGCTTTGTAGATGGTTACTAGCAACACTTAGCTGCGGTATAAGTTGCTTACAAAGGCGTACCATCACTGCCACCGCTGCTAGCTTGGGCACTGTAGCCAGATAAGCTACCACAGTCATAGATGCTCCTTGATATACATCTGCTATCCAAAAATGAAAAGGAAAAATTCCTAGTTTCATCAGTATACCGCTAAGTGCTAAAAAGAGGCCTATTAGCAAAATAGGACTAGGAGTAGCCTGTAATCCATACATAGCACCGGGCTCAGCTAGTCCCAATGTGGCTGTAATGCCATATAGATAAGACATACCCCAGAGCATTATAGCTGCTCCTACAGCACTATAGAGTATGTACTTAAGGCTAGCTACCGCTCCTTGCGATTGCAAGTGGCTGTATACAAGTACAGCCGAACTCAACGTCATCAGGGCTAGACTGAGGTAGATGATCAGCCAATGATTAGCCATAGCCAGGAAATAAGTAGCTAGCAATGTACTTAGTATCATGACTACATAGACTGCTGTAGCATCCAGGTCAGGATCATGCTGATTTTCCTGGTTAGGAATAAGTAGTATGCATAGCGTAATACTCATCAAGAGCACATGAAAGAATATAGCCCAAGGATCGAGCTTAATTAGGTGATTAAATAATGGAATGCCAGCTTGTACGCTTGGCTGGCTACCTAGCCGAATAGTAGCGTAGAGCGCTAAGCATATCCCTTGCGTAGCTATAAGGTGTAGCCAATAACGCCTACGTTTCGCCAATAGACCGGCTATCAAAACAACCAAAAGTGCACCAGCTATAATTACTGCAGGCAAGATAAAGGGCAGGCTAGCACGGTTATCTACTATACTGCGGATAATAGATGGATCGACCATGGTTTTATGCAATGAGGTTGCTGTAAAACGTTTTTACAAAGGCGATGCTAGTTGACAAGTTTAATAAGCCAATATCTCTGATGATTCTTAATAATCATGGCAATAAAGAGTTCTAGTGAACTTTAGCGGGAAACTTGTCTAGATTTTGCAACAGAGTTTGATATAAATCAAGTATTATTAAATTCAAATTCTGTTTTTGGGGTACAGCTAGAATGTCCTCTACATTAATTCCACGACTGTTACAGAACTAGACGATACCCCTCTTTAAAGCTTATAAACAACGATTTTTGTGCATTTGGCAATGGTCTGGATTCTGCTAAATTATTTTAGCCTACTTTTAGCTAAATGCCAGAAGCACTTAAGGCCATTGATAAGGACACTTCCTTCTAGAAAGTTTGTCTTGAGCGTTGTAACCTCTCTAGTGTTCATAATCATTCATAATTAACCCATTATAAGCTTTCCAACAGCTGTATGTAGCAGGTAGTTACTGCTAAGTATTTTTACTTGCATAAAGGGCATGCTTTATAGTAGTTTGTAGAGGCACTCAACCAGCTGCTGCTATGCATCCAAGTAGTGCAGCAACGTAAAGGTAACCGCGCACTGACTCCGTAAACTCAGCCGTGGGCACGACGAAAATGATTACGCTTTCCGAGTTTTCGAC